>JANMTN010000113.1:0-21005 GCA_031390685.1 Desulfobulbaceae bacterium | reverse complement strand
GGCCTGGTCTGCCTCACAGCGGATTTCGATCTTCCCGTCTGATCGGGTCAGGAGTTCCTTGTTGCCCATGACATAGCGATAGATGCGGTTGAGAAAGCGGAAGGCCCCCTCCACCCCCTTGGCGTTCCATTCCAGATCTTTCTCCGGAGGGGCGGCAAAAAGGCTGAACAGACGTACCGTATCGGCCCCATATTCGCTAATCAGATCATTGGGGTCAACCACGTTGCCCTTTGATTTTGACATCTTGGCGCCATCCTTGATCACCATTCCCTGGGTCAGGAGGTTGGTGAACGGTTCGTCGATGTCGAGGTAGCCGAGGTCGCGGAGCACCTTCGTGAAAAAACGGGAGTAGAGCAGGTGGAGGATGGCATGTTCCACGCCCCCGATATACTGATCCACCGGCAGCCAGTGTGCGGCCTTGGCCCGGTCTATGGGAGATTCGGTAAAACGTGGACTGGTATAACGGGCAAAGTACCAGGATGATTCGACAAAGGTGTCCATGGTATCGGTCTCGCGCCGTGCCTCGCCACCGCAGGCCGGGCAGGTGGTCTTGATGAAGGAGTTACGCTGGTGCAGGGGGGAACATGTATTCTGCCCTGAATCAATGTCTTCCGGCAGGATCAGCGGCAGCTGTTCTACCGGCACGGGCTGGACTCCACATTTTTCGCAATGAATCATGGGGATTGGGGCCCCCCAGTAACGCTGACGGGAGATTCCCCAGTCGCGCAGCCGGTAGGTGGTATGGGCCGCGCCAAAACCCTGGGTGGTGGCGTGATCGATAATCGCCTGTTTGGCCTCTACCGATGGCATGCCGCTGAATGTCCCTGAGTCGGCCAGCAGGCCCTGGTCAATGGATGCTGCCGCCATCTTGCTTGCCGTGATAGTCGTGCCTTCAGGTATGACCACCGGCTTGATGGCCAGGTTGTATTTTTGGGCAAATTCAAAGTCCCGCTGGTCATGGGCGGGCACGGCCATGACGGCCCCGGTGCCATAGCCCATGAGGACAAAATTGGCCACATAGACCGGAACCTTGACCCCGTTAAAGGGATTGATGCAGTAGCGTCCGGTAAATATCCCTTTTTTCTCCTGTTCATCATCGGGTTTTTGTTGCTGCTTTTCCTGGATAGTGGCGGCAATAAAGTTTCGGATCTCCTGCTCTTGTCCCGACCCCTTGATGAGTGCCTCTACCAGGGGATGCTCAGGGGCAATGGACATGAAGGTCACGCCAAAGATGGTGTCGGGACGGGTGGTAAAGATAGACAGTACGTCCTCGCTGCCTGCAATCTTGAAATCACAGGTGAGGCCCTCTGATCTGCCGATCCAGTTGCGCTGCATGGTGATAACCTTATCCGGCCAGCCGCTCAGTTTGTCAAGATCGCGGAGCAGTTCCTCAGCGTAAGCGGTGATCTTGAAAAACCAGCCATTCATCTGCCTGGGGGTGACAGGTCCGTCGCAGCGCCAGCAGGTCCCGTCAATAACCTGTTCATTGGCAAGCACGGTCTGGCAGGAATTGCACCAGTTGACGGTGGTGTTTTTCTGATAAGCGAGCCCTTTTTCATACATCTGGAGAAAAAGAAGCTGCTCCCAACGATAATAGGCGGGGTTACAGGTGGCAATCTCGCGGCCCCAATCGTAGGAAAGGCCTAGCTGGCGCAACTGGTTGCGCATATAATCAATGTTTTCGTAGGTCCAGCGGGCCGGGTGGGTATTGTTTTTCTAGGCGGCGTTTTCCGCTGGCAGACCAAAGGCGTCCCAACCCATGGGGTGGAGGACATTGAACCCTCGCAACCGCTTGTAGCGGGCGATGACGTCCCCGATGGAGTAATTGCGGACATGACCCATGTGAATGCGGCCCGAAGGATAAGGAAACATCTCCAGGACATAATACTTTTCCCGCGGGTCATCTTCAGAGACCTTGTAGCTCGCTTCCCGCTGCCAGAACTCCTGCCAGTTGGCCTCTATGGTTTTGAAATCATATTTCTTGTCTGAATCTGCGGTGGTGGACATGCTTGTGCCTCGGTGTGAAAAACGAGAAGGTATATGGGGAGAACCGGCTTGGATGCAAGTTTTTGTCTGAAGTCGGTGTTAATTAATAAATGCCCTGGTCATCGTAGTGACTCATATTCTCAAAGAGGGTGAATTCTTTGAGGAAGGTCAGTTTAAACGTGCCGGTTGGGCCGTTTCGCTGTTTGCCGATGATGATCTCGGCCCTTCCTTTTTCCGGATTATCCTCGCCCTTATTGTACACCTCGTCACGGTAGATGAAACAGATCACATCAGCATCCTGCTCAATAGCCCCTGACTCACGGAGATCGGACATCATCGGCCGTTTATCGGTGCGGTTTTCAAGTCCACGGTTGAGCTGGGACAGGGCCAGTACCGGGATCTTGAGTTCCTTGGCCATGGCCTTGAGCGCCCTTGAGATCTCACTGATCTCCTGGGTCCTGTTCTCACTGGAGTTACGGCCGCGCATGAGTTGCAGATAGTCAACGAGGATCATGCCGATATTATGCTGGGCGGCAAGCCTGCGGACCTTGGCCCGCATTTCGAGAACGGAAATGTTCGGGGTGTCATCGATATAGATGGGTGCGTGTTCAAGCATGCCTACCGCCCTGGAGAGTTTAGGCCAGTCTTCCGGATGCAGTTTGCCGGTACGGATTTTCTGTGAATCAATGCGGCCGACAGAGCAGAGCAGGCGCATGATCAACTGTTCGTGGGACATCTCCAGGCTGAAGATGCCAACGCCAATCTTGTCAACCAGTGCCGCGTGCTGGGCAATATTCATGGCCAAAGCGGTCTTTCCCATGGAAGGCCTGGCAGCGAGGATAATGAGATCGGAAGGTTGAAGACCTGCGGTCATCTTGTCCATCTCGGCATAGCCGGTTGCCACGCCCGTGATCAGTTCTTTTCTTTCATAGAGTTTTTCTATGGTTTTAAAGGCAGCAGGGATTGCCTGGCTCATGGAGGTAAATCCCTGGCTGCTCTTGGAGCTGGCAATCTCAAAAATAGCCTGTTCCGCCTCGTCCACCAGGGTGTCGATGTCGCCCTGTTCGTCATAGCAACGCGAGGCGATCTCGGTGTTGACCTGGATCAGGTTTCTGAGAACGGCTTTTTGATGGATGATCCTGGCGTAATGGGCGAGATTGGCGGTGACCGGGACCATGGATGTCAGCATGGCAAGATATGCCGCGCCGCCAATTTCGTCGAGCTTGTTGTTGTTTTTGAGTTGATTGGTAACGGTGATCAGGTCTTGTGGCTCATTTTTTTCAAAGAGCTGGATCATGGCCTCAAAGATCAGCTTATGGGTCTGACGATAAAAATTATCGGGTACAAGGATCTCAAGGACAGTGCCGAGTGACTGATCTTTGAGAAGAATGGTGCCGAGCACCGATTGTTCTGCCTCCAGGTTCTGCGGCGGCACGCGGCCCCCGAGTACGGCAGGAGTGGATGCGGGTGTGGTCGATGAATAAAGGTCGCTCATCTTGATTTTGACCATGAAAGAAGGAGGATGTAAAATGACAACACACCGAAGAGGAGGGGACCTCTTGACGGTGTGTTGACTGGCAGGGCATGGCGTGCGATAAGGCCAACCTGTCATTCAAAAATAATCGCAACATCGGAATACCATAACCGGCATAAGGAGTTGTAACGAAATGGCCGGAAAGTTAACGGCAATATTTCTTTACAGCTCCTAACCTGTCATTTAATCAGGCTTTCTCTATAGTCGGCACGATCTTGACAATGATATCAGTGGTCATCTGAAAACCGACCTTGATCTTAACAGTGAACTCGCCCAGGGTCTTGATGGGATCGGCGAGAACGATCTGCTTCTTGTCGATGGCAATGCCCATGTCTGCCAGTTTCTGATGAATGTCGGTGCTGGTGACAGAACCAAACAGCCTGGAATCATCTCCTGCGAGCTGGACGATGGTAATGGTGATTCCTGCCAGTTTTTTGGAGAGTCCTTCTGCCTGCTGACGTTCCTGTTCCAGTTTGGCCTTGATAGTGGCCAGGCTCCGGTCCAGAATTGACTTATTCTGGGCGTTGGCCAGAACCGCCTTGCCGTGTGGCAGCAGATAGTTGCGGCCATATCCTGGTTTTACGTTGACGACGGCGCCTTCCTGGCCGAGGGTGCTTATGGTTTCTTTCAATATAAGTTCCATGGTGTTGCTCCTTAAAGTTGTTTGCGTAGAGAGGTTTGCTCTGATTCGCAGAAATATCTTTATAAAGGTTTTTTCTGATTCGAATCCTGACTGCTGTCATGTCTTAAATCAAACCAGACATCAGCAAGTCCGATCACTGATAAAAAAATGGTTCCCAATGATTGGAAAACGATAACCACATAGAGAAGGGAACGGATAAATAAAGGGACATTCCATTTATTCAAAAAAAAGAGGACAATGGAAAGGCCCTGAAAACAATAAATAACACTGGCAACCAATAACAGATTAAAACCAACGGTTCTTGCCAGCTGCAAAGGCAGCAGGGCCAGGGCTGCTGCGGCGACGACCAACCAGACAAGCTTCTCCGGCAGTTGCCAGTACTGATATTCGGGCCAAGGACTCTGTCCGGTATTTTTATAAAGTAACCTGTTGCCGATAACCATCGCCAACCATACGGTAAATAAGGCAATACTGGTCAAAATTGCCGGCATGAGCTGGGACAGCCTTTCTTTTATCTGCGCGAAGGACTGAGTCAGTAAATACATGGACTCGGCCGGGATTTTCTCATTTCCCTGATATATCTTCAGCGCTTCATCCATTCCCTGGTTGATTGACAGCAGGAGCATGGAATAGGGATGGCTCCCTTTGGTGACGGCAATCATCCCGGAAAAGAGAAACCATGAAACGCTTAAAGCAGCAAACCCTTTGAGTCCGGCCAGCGGTGGCGCTTCTTCTTGAACAACCGAACGGGCCAGGATAAAACCAGTTGGAACCAGGGTCATGGCCAGCAGGATCGGACTTGCCACCTGCAGAAACGTTCCTGCGAGCAGGGCGACAAGCGCCCCGTACAGGATATACTTGCCGCCAGCATTGCTACCATATCGGCACAGATAATAAAAAACAAGCAATGGCACAAGGCCATAGAGCCAGCCAAAAACGGCGATCTGCAGACCGGGTAGTAAAAAAACTCCCGCCACGATGAAGATATGTTTGAATATCTTCATCCCGTCAGAGTTTTTGACCACCGGGTTCACTTTTCAAGATACCTGTTAATGCGCCGTAAGCCTTTTTATTTTAATATGATACCAGTATATGGTATCAGAGCAATCTGGCGTGCTTTCTTTATGGCTTCACATAACTGCCGCTGGTGGGTAGCGCAGGTTCCAGAGATACGCCGAGGCATGATCTTTGCCCGCTCTGAAATAAAATAACGAATTGTTTTCAGGTCTTTATAATTGATAATCGTTTCCTGGTCGGTGGTGCAGAACCTGCAGACCTTTTTTCGTGCAAAAACGCGTTTTACGGGAGGCATTTGAATATCCTGTTATATGTAGTTAATTATAGATAAGAGAGTTTTTATTCGTCAGAACTGCTTATGTCTTCAGCGTCGAATTCTTCAGTCTCTTCAGATTCTCCAGATTCCTTTGCGGCCTTACGTGTCGCTATGTCCACCTTTGCTTGTTCAATCTTCTCGGCAGTGATATTATCCGCGAGTTTGATAGTCATATACTTGAGGACAGAATCATCAATCCTGAACTTCCGCTCCAGCTCCAATACTGCGGCTGGTTCGGTTGCGTAATCACATAAAATATAAGTGCCCTGGCTCTCTTTTTTGATCGGATAGGCGAGTTTTCGCAAGCCCCAGCGGTCAAGAAGGATGATGGTGCCGCCTTCGCTGAGAATAATAGCATTTGTATTGTCAATAATCGTGTTGATCTCTTCTTCTCCAAGGTTTGGTCGAAGAATATAGATCGTTTCGTACCTGCGCATGTGTTCCTCCTCGTGGACCCATGATTGTCGGGATCTGTGTATCCCTGGTTTTCGGCTCTCATCAATAAGTGGTAGAGAGCGAAGAGGTGCTGTCTGACACCATTGCCGGACAGGTGGATATCAAATCATGCAAGAAAATCTTACATTGATTCAATACCAAGCCGTTACAATAAAATAACCCTGCCATTTAAATGGCAAGAACGGCATAAGGAGCCCTAACGAAATGGAGAAAAAATTACATCTATTTCGAAACGGCTCCTAAGTAGAAAAATAAGTATAAATACATCGGCTCTCAAGCCGTGTCAATTTGTTTTTTTCTCTTTTTCCTGAGATTTGATGGCCCGCCACTGTTTTTCAAGCTCTTCGACGGTCCCTTTTTCTCCACCGGCAAAAACGTGGGGGTGGCGGCGGATCATCTTTTCATTGATGTTTTGGAGGATGTCCCGCAGGGTAAATGTGCCGTTTTTTTCGTTGATTTCAGCCATGAGGATCACCAAAAAAAGCATGTCGCCAAGTTCCTCGCAGAGATTATCGGGATCATTGTTGTCGATGGCGGTGATAATCTCGGCGAACTCTTCCACAAAATATTTTTTCAGGCTGAGGATGGTTTGCTTCTGATCCCAGGGGCAACCGTCCGGGCCAAGCAGGGAACGTATCGTATGCAGGAGGAGAGAGAAGTGGTGCTCTTCGGTTGGCATGATCTGGTGTTTTCTGGTGGAGGTGTGGTGGAAACTATCTGGAATATGTCTGACCTGCGGGCTTCCCCTTTAGCCTTTTCTCGCGGCGAGCCGTGTTTTTTTCTGTTGGAGCAGGCAGAGGTAGTAGCCGTTGACCTTGCCGATAAGCTCATGGGTTTCCTGGTAGGGGGCGTATTGGCCCTGTTTCAGTTCTTTGATATTCTCCCCGGCATTCCAGGCCGAGAGCACAAGGGCGAGCTGACCGTTGAATTTATAATTGTACTTGGCGATCAAATAACAGGTGAGCAGGATATTGACGGCCGGATCATAGAGATCCTGTTCGCTCAAATTGCTCAGTCTGGCGCGGCTGATATTGTGAAAATCGACGGTGCCCTTGGAGAGTTCAATGCCCGCTTCTATCCCGGTGCTGGCGATGATCTGGCCCAGACCGATGGCGTTCTTGCAGGAGATGGCCCCCGGGTTGGCATCGGATTCCGCCAGGATCAGGGCACGGATGAAATCAGGGCTGACCTTGTGTCGTGGTTGAAAAAAAGTGAATCCGGTGAAATATTCAATGAGTCCCTGGTACTGGCCGATTTTATTGAGACGTTCGCTGGAGAGGTTGACGTCCTTGTATTTGTTGACAGAACTGGTGAGTTGGCTGTGTCCGGATGTGGGCGCGAGTAAAACAGTGCAGACACAGATGCTGAGCAGAATGAAGACGCTTTTCAAGGTTTGTTTCGGCATCGTTTATCCGGTTATCTGGGGGAGGCGGTCGCAGGTGAGAAAGCGGTTGATCGTTTTATATAGCAAAAAAGGGTCGTGGCTGCCGGTCATCTCGCGGATGGAGTGCATGGCGAGGGTCGGGGCGCCAACGTCGACGGTGGGAATTCCTAAGATGGCCGCGGTATGGGGACCAATGGTGCTGCCGCAGGCCAAGTCGCTGCGCATGACAAAATCCTGGGTGACAACCCCGGCCTCGGCGGCGATTGTTTTAAAGATGGCCCCACTGACGCTGGTGGTGGCGTAGCGCTGATTGGCATTGGTCTTGAGCACCGGGCCATGGTTGAGCAGAGGCATATGTTCCGGGTCTGACTTGTCACTGAAATTGGGGTGGACGCCGTGGGCATTGTCCATGGAGATGAAAAAGGACCCACACAGGGAGCGATGGCGGCTGACTGAATCCGGCATTATGCGTTTGAGTATCGAGTGGAGAAATGAACCCTGGGCGCCTGCGGCCGTAATAGAGCCTATTTCCTCATGATTGTTGCAGATCAGCAGGCGGTTATTGTCTGCTTTCGTTTCGGTCATGGCGGTGACCCCGACAAAACAACTGAGCAGATTGTCAAGGCGGCTGCCGGTGATAAATTCATTGCCAAACCCAAGAAAAGAGGGCGGCTGGCAGTCATAACAAAAGAGGTCAAAACCCATGATGGTCGCAACCTGAGTATCCGGATATTCCTTATTGATCTGTTCGGCAAGAATTGATGAAAAGTTTAGCGTATCCCATCCTTTTATCTGGGAGAAAATTGGCGCCAGTTCCTTCTGCTTGTTGATGGAGCGGCCATTACTGGCCTCGTGGTCAAGGTGGATGGCGAGACTAGGGATGATCGCCACCGGCCGCTTGAAATCGGTAAGCAGGGTGGCGAGAATGCCCTCTGTGGTTGCGCAGACCACTCTCCCGGCAATGGAGAGATCGCGGTCAAACCAGGTGGCCAGCAGTGGCCCGCCATACACCGCGACCCCAAGCTGGAAAAAGGAATGTGAGGCCTTGCCGGCACGGGGTTTTATCTGCAGTGCCGGACTGTCGGTATGGGTTCCCGTGATCCTGAAACTATGATCCTGATAATCTTTTGCGGCCAGGGTGAAGGCAGCAAGAGCCCCGTCGTCGCGAATGATGAAGTAGGAATTGCCGGGCACAAGCGGCCACGGCTCGGTCTCGGAAAGCTGGTGGAAGCCTGCTTCCCGTAACTTCCCGGCCATGGACGAAACCGCGTGAAAAGGGGTGGGCGACCCTTGAAGGAACTGGAAAAAATCCTGATTAAAGCGATCTTCTTGCATGGTTTTATATACTCAATCAGGGATTATTTGTCTATGTCCGAGGCGTCAGCGGTAGGATTGCCGGCTTCTTCCTCAGGGGGTTCCGGCTCCGGCTGATCCTCTGCTGTTATTTCGAAGGAGACCGCGGGCAGGTATTTCTGAAAGGATTCACCGTAGATCTCCCAGATGGTGACAAAGAGGGCGGCGCTGATCGGCCCGATAATAATGCCGATGATGCCAAACATGGAGATGCCGCCAAAGGTGGAAAACAGGATGAAGAGGTCATGCATCTCGGTGTCTTTTCCGACCAGCCGCGGGCGGATCAGGTTGTCGGCGTTGCTGGCGATCAGACCGCAGGAGATGCCGATGATGATGGCTCCGGTAAAGTCTTTGCTGAGGATCAGGATAAGAAGGGTAGGGCCCCAGACAATGGCCGTCCCGACGCTTGGGATAATTGAGAGAACGGCCATGAGGCATCCCCAGAACACCGGGCTGGGAATACCGGCCAGGGCGAATCCGATGCCGCAGAGGGTGCCCTGAATAATGCCGATGATGAGTGTGCCCTTGATGGTGGCCCGGGCAACGGAGGTGAAGCGTTGCAGCAGTTGCTGCTCGTCCTTGTTCTCAAGGGGGATATAATAGAGGATCTTGTACAGCAGCTTTTTGCCATCAATGAGAAAATAAAACATGGTGTAAAGCATGATGAGGGTCATGACTGTCGCGTTGACTGTCACCCTGGTTATTGAGGAGAGCGAATTGATGAGCAGGGTTGAGGTGTTGTTCACCAGGCTTCCTATGTTTTGGAGGATCATGTCCCGATGGGGAAGGATTTGCTCGTAGAAAGGCATCCTGTGCAGGAGATCAGAGGCGACAGTCGGTTGTTCGATAAATTTCTGAACCCAGGGGGTGACTGATTCGCTGACGCCGATGGCCTGAGCCACCACCACCCCAATAAGTGCGGACAGGGGCAGGAGGACAAGGCATACAATAATAAAAATGGTCAACAGGGATGCTGCGGTTTTTCTGCCTTTCAGAACAAGAAGGAGGCGATGATAGAAGGGGTGAAGCAGCGCTGAAAAAAGGGCAGCCATGAAAATAGTCAGGAGGAACTGATGCATCATCGACAGGAAAATGGCAGAGATACCCAGAACAAAGATGAGCAGGACGGTTTTATTGAGTATTTTTGCAGGAGGCATGGTTTGCGGTTGAAATAATTGAGAATTTTTGTGGCACGAAAAATAAAGGGTGCTCTGAAAATGCCGTATGGATTGGATTATCGTTGTTTTGGCGCCGACCTTCAAGGAGAAAATGAGAGAGAGTGTATATTATATTCAAAAAAATTGATAAATAATAAAAAAAAAATGAATACTTGCTTGAAAAAAAAGATAAAATCAGTTAGGTTTTAATGCCTTTCTAATCGACAGGGTTCAGTGTGCCGCCACTTTTCAGGATATTTTACGCGAGCGCGCATTGAGGAATCAGGTGAATGGTTTGGAAATATCAAACGATAATATAAAGAATAGTATATTTTCAGGAATGAGGGAATTGAGATGACGGCAAAGATCATAAGCGGTACGGAAGTGGCGAAGGCGATCCGTGAAGAGTTAAAGGTGGAAGTCGCCGAACTGGTGGAGAAACATGGGATTGTTCCCGGCCTGGTTACTATTCTGGTGGGTGAGGATCCTGCTTCTCAGTCCTATGTGGCGGCCAAAAACAAGACTGCCCATGCCCTCGGGATCCATTCCGAGCAGGTCACCCTGGCCGCAGACACCAGTGAGGCGGATCTGCTGGCGCTGGTAGATAAATATAATAACGATCCCAAGATCCACGGGATCCTGGTGCAGCTTCCCCTGCCCAAGCATATCAACGAGGCCAATGTCCTCTATGCCATCAACCCGGACAAGGATGTGGATGGCTTTCATCCGGTGAATGTCGGGAAAATGGTCCTGGGCGAGAAGTGTTTTCTGCCCTGCACCCCTCATGGTATCCTTGAGCTGCTGGTGCGCAGTGGGGTAGAGACCAGCGGCGCTGAGGTAGTGGTGGTTGGCCGGAGTAATATCGTGGGCAAGCCCATTGCCAACCTGATGCTGCAGAAACGGGCCGGCGGTAATGCCACGGTCACCCTCTGTCATACCCGCACCAAGGATATGGCGGCCCATTGCCGACGAGCCGATATCCTGATTGCGGCGGTCGGTGTACCGAAGATGATCACTGCGGATATGGTGAAAGAAGGAGTTTCCGTTATTGATGTCGGGGTCAATCGTATCGGCATGACCGAGTCCGGCAAGGCGATCCTGGCCGGTGATGTTGATTTTGAGTCGGTGAAAGAGAAGGCCTCCTGTATCACTCCGGTACCCGGTGGCGTCGGTCCCATGACGATTACTATGCTGATGAAGAATACAGTGCAGGCGGCGAAGATAGCTGGAAAGCTTATCTGATACGGAAAGTTACAATACGAGTTAGCGAGTTATCGTTCCCATACGATTTATTCTGGAGGAAACACGATGAGTGATGAGAGAAGCGGATGCAGCTCCTGTGATTTGATTACCGGCGCATCGACCAAGGATCTGTTGAATCAGGACCTGGCCAAACAGGTACGTACTGCCTATGACCGTATTGAAAGCCGAGGCATGTCATCCTGCCTTTTCGGTTCCAGCGGCACCTGCTGCAAGGTCTGTAACATGGGGCCCTGTCAGATTATTGATGGTGTTGAATCGATGTTAGGTGTTTGCGGGGCGACTGCCGATACCGTGGCCGCCAGAAATTTCGCCCGGATTATTGCGGCAGGTACAGCCGCTCATACCGATCACGCCCGGGAGATGGTGCGTGGCTTTATCGCCACGGCCAAGGGTGAGACGCCGCATGAGATCAAGGATGTGCAGAAGCTGCATGCCATGGCCGAGGTCTTCGGCATTGTTACGGAAGGACGTGATAAGAACGAGATCGCCCTGGAGCTTGGCAATAAAGCGCTGGCCGAATTTGGTCAGCAGGATGGCACGCTCACCATGCTTAAGCGCGCCCCGAAAAAAGTGCAGGCGAACTGGAAGAAACTGGGTATCGAACCGCGCGGCATTGACCGTGAGGTGGTGGAAACCATGCATCGCACCCATATGGGTGTTGATCAGGAATACCGCAATATCATGCTTCAGGCTTCCAGGTGTGCCCTGGCGGATGGCTGGGGCGCCTCCATGCTCTCCACTGAGCTGACCGATATCATGTTCGGCACCCCGGTGCCGCGGCGTGCTATTGTTGATCTCGGGGTGTTAAAGGGTGATCATGTCAATGTCACCGTCCATGGCCATGAGCCGCTGCTGGCTGAGTCGCTCTGCCTGGCCGCTGAAGACCCGGAGATCCTGGCCCTGATCAAAAAGGTGGGGGCCAAGGGACTCAACCTGGCCGGGGTCTGTTGTACCGGCAATGAGATCCTTATGCGTCGCGGGATTCCGGTAGCAGGCAGTTTTATCCAGCAGGAGATGGTACTGGCCACCGGCGCTGTTGAGGCCATGGTGGTTGATGTCCAGTGTCTCATGCCGTCAGTGGCCCAGATCGTCAAGGGTAAACATACGGATATTATCACCACCAATTATCGGGCCAAGATGCCTGATGCCATCCATATCCAGTTCGAAGAGCATGATGCCATGGCATCGGCCAAGAAAATTCTGATCCATGCCGTAAATAACTTTAAAAAGCGTGGCGAGTATTATATCCCTGCCGACAAGAAGATGGACGTGGTAGTCGGGTTCAGTCATGAAACCATCAATTACATGCTGGGCGGACGTTTCCGCCAGAGCTACCGGCCGCTCAATGATAATATTATCAATGGCCGGATCAAGGGCGTGGCGGCGATGGTTGGTTGTGAACATTTCAAATACGCCGATGACTTCCACTTCAAGATTGCCGTTGAGCTGTTGAAGAACAATGTCTTGATTCTGACCACCGGATGCGCGGCCACGGCCCTTGGCAGAAGAGGGCTGATGCGGCCCGAGGCCGCGGCTGAGTACTGCGGGGCAAGTCTGGCTGAGGTCTGTGAGACCGTTGGAATGCCGCCCGTGCTTCATGTTGGATCGTGTGTTGATAATAGCCGTCTGTTAATTGCTCTGACCGCGATGGTGAAAGAGGGGGGCTTGGGTGAATGTTTTGCCGATCTGCCGGCTTGTGGCACGGCCCCGTTGTGGATGAGTGAAAAGGCGGTTGCCATTGGTCAGTATTTTGTGGCTAGTGGCGCCCATGTCGTGTTCCAGAATTTGCCGGTGACCGGAGCCAAGGCCTTTAACAAATATCTTCTTGATGGCATGAAAGAAGAGTATGGGGCTTGCTGGGGTGTCGAGGAAGATCCTATCAAATTGGCCCACAAGATGATCAAGGCCATTGATGGGAAGCGTGAGGCATTGGGCATCAACAAAAAACAGGATCGTGTTCTCTTTGATATGGGGATGCGACGGGATCTGAGTTCTAATATTCCAGGAATGGGATGCGGACAGAAGTGATGGTTTTTTGCGGGTTTTTCAAAACTGAATTGTTATAAATGAAGTGAGTTTTTCTGAAGAGGAGCACGTCCGATGAAATCGGGGAGTAATCTTGAAAGGGTGTTGAGGGCGGGAGAGTTCGCAGTCACTGGTGAACTGGGGCCTCCTAAAAATGGGAATCCTGAGGTGGTACGGGAAAAGGCACGCCTTTTAAAAGGTCATGTCGATGCGGTGAATATCACCGATTGCCAGACGGCAATTGTTCGCATGTCATCCATTGCCGCCGGCCTGATTACCCAGAATGAAGGGGTTGAGCCGGTGATCCAGATGACTTGCCGGGACCGCAATCGGATCAGCATGCAATCGGATATTCTGGGCGCGCAGGCCCTCGGTTTGAAAAACCTGCTCTGTCTGACCGGTGATCATCAAAAATTCGGCAATCATCCCGGCTCAAAAGGGGTCTTTGATATGGACTCCATCCAGATGCTGGGCATGGTCAAGGTCATGCGGGATGAAAAAAGGTTTCAGTGCGGAGAGGAAATCAAGGGCAATGAGCCCCGGCTCTTCCTGGGCGCTGCCGCCAATCCCTTTGCCCATCCCTTTGAATACCGGGCGGTACGACTGGGGAAAAAGGTGGCTGCCGGAGCCGACTTTATCCAGACCCAGATCATCTATAATGTGGAGAAATTCACCCGGTTCATGGAGATGGTTCGTGACCTCGGGCTGGATGAAAAGGTCTTTATTCTGGCCGGCGTTACCCCTCCAAAATCCGTTGGCATGGCCCGGTATATGAAGAGTTCCGTGCCCGGTATGGATGTGCCTGATGAGGTGATCAGGCGGATGCAGGATGCCAAGGACAAGCAGGAGGAGGGGATCAACATTTGTGTGGATATCATCCGGCAGGTCAAGGAGATCAAGGGTGTTGCCGGTGTCCATGTCATGGCCATTGAATGGGAAAGCGCGGTGCCGGAGATCCTTAAACGGGCCGGCCTGCTGCCCCGTCCATCCATCTTCGGAGAAGCGGTTGCCGAGGGTGTGACCCCCAAAGAAGAGAGGGAGTCAATTCAGGTTCAGGGTGTGGATAGTGACAAAATGCTTGCCAAGGCCAGAGCGGAGGCAGAAGCGATCATCGCTGCTGCCCGCAGAGAGGCGGAAGCACTTATGGTGAAGGCCCAGGCTGTGGCGCCTGGCGCTGGTGGCCTTCAGGTGGTTGCGGCTGATACGAATATAACAGGAACAACTGTGCCTGCGGGCACAACAGATGACGCAGGAGAGCATGAGATGAATGAAAAAGAGCGTGTCATGGCCTTGGCGGCCATGAATCAAGGGCTGTCAGCCCTGAAAAAGGCCTATGGTCTGTCCGATGAACAGTTTGCGGCCATCACCAGTTTTGCCGGTGTCCATGCCATTCTCAATCGTGAACCGGAAAAGGCGGTTGCTGCCTCCGCGCCTGCTGCATCTGTTGCTGCTCCTGTGGTAATCTCCAGTGTGGATACGGCCGCTGCTGAGGCAACGATGAAGGCGGAGATCCAGGCTAAGGCTCTGGAAGAGGCTGCTGCCAAGGCCCTGGTGCAGGAGACTGCGGCAAGAGAAACAGCCGTGGCTGATACCACCAAGGCCAAGGCCGAGGAAGAGGCTGCCGCTCAGGCCAAGGCCCAGGAGGCCGCCAGAGAAAAGGCCGCGTCTGATGCCGTTAAAGCCAAGACTGAGGAAGAGACCAAGGCCAAAGTTGCTGCCGAGGCTGCCAGGTTGAAGGCAGACGAAGTGGCCAAGGCCGCAGTTCTGGTCGCGGCCCAGCCGGCAACTTCAACAGCCAGCGCTGATCTTGGGGTTGCCGCATTGGCCCTTGAGAAAACGACTCTTACCGAGCGTTCAACCAAGGTTGATGAAAAATCTTATAAAGAAAAATATACCGGAGTCATCCGTGAGACCGTTCTTGGGAATGGCGATCATACCATTACCGTCGGTGGCGGCGCCTCCATGCCGTTCCATCTTTTTGAAGGCAAGCAGCCCCATAAGTCTTTGATTGCCATGGATGTCCTCGATTCCAGACCCGAAGACTGGCCGGAGACCCTGGCCCGGCACTTCACTGATGTCATGGACAATCCGGTTGCCTGGGCCCAGAAATGTATCAAGGAATATGGCGCCGAGGCCATCAATATCTCGCTTGTCTCTACCGATCCCAACGGCATGAATCGTTCTGCAGCCGATGCGGCGAAGATTGCCCATCAGATCATTGAGGCGGTCGAGGTGCCGATTATCGTCTGGGGATGCGGCAATAATGAGAAGGATACCGAGACCCTGCGGGATCTGACTTCGGTTATCGGCAACAAGAAGGTCTGTCTGGCCCCCCTTGAGGATGCTAATTATCGCGCCATCGGCGCCACGGCCATGGCCTTCCAGCATGCCATCGTCGCGGCCTCTCCTATCGATGTTAATCTGGCCAAGCAGTTGAATATTCTTCTCCAGAACCTTGGTGTTTCGCTCGATACAGTGCTGATGGATCCTTCTGTCGGCGCTCTCGGTTATGGTATTGAGTACACCTATTCGGTCATGGAGCGTATCCGCATGGCCGCGCTTATTCAGCAGGATGAAAAACTGCAGGTCCCCATTATCTGTAATCTTGGCCGTGAAGTATGGAAGGCTAAAGAGACCAAGCTGCCAACTGATGCCATGATTGGCGATCAGGAAAAGCGGGGGATAATGATGGAGGCGCTGACGGCAAGCTGTATGCTGCTGGCTGGTGGTGAAATTTTGATTATGCGTCATCCCAAGGCGGTGGCCATGACCAAGGCATTGATCAATGGTTTGATGGGTTGATTTCAGAGAAAAATTATCTTTTTGCTCAATCTCGGTGTTGTTCTTAAAATTTTATCCTCGGAATATTAGCTGTATGCCTGTGGTAAAATTTTTCGCCCGCCTTGATTCTGAACGAAAATCCTAATTTTTCAGGGTGTCCTTCAGTAAATAGCCATACAATTAAGGGAGTTTAGATTATGTCGAAGATCATCTGTTCCGCTGCCATCCGTGGGGCCCGGAAAATTATAGATATGGCCGAGGAGAGTTATGAGGAGGCGCTGAAAAAATATGGCGCTGATCATGAGGTCTCCTTTCCTAATACCGCCTATTATCTGCCAGTTATCTACAGTATGCTGGGAGCGAAGGTAGAAAAACTTGGGGATATGAAGGATATCTTTCAGGAATGCAGCAAGCTGATGCCGCCGGTGGTGACTTCGGATATCTGGCTTCCCTATCTGGCGCCGGCGCTTGATGCCGGTATGGCCACTTTTTTTGCCGAGGAGATGTATGAGGCCATTCGCTATTTGAATACGCCCAACTATTATACCAAGACCGAGGACCCAACTGCTGACAACATCTGGCTGGGCGCAGCCGACGATGTCATCTTCCGGAAACGCGGGGTTGAGTTTGTTGACGGCACGGCCCCGGGCTTTGCCGCGATCATGGGAACTCCAGCGGACAAAGACGTGGCCTCCAGGATTGCCCTCGAACTCCAGGAAAAAAATCTCTATATCTTCATGCATGATCAGACCAATGGTCTGCGGATGCCTGATCTGCTGGTTCAAAATAATGTCCAGGTAGGCTGGAATACGCGTCTGGTTCCTTTCGGCCAGAGCTATACCACGGCGGTCTTCGCCATCGGTTTTGCCTGCCGCGTGGCCATGGCCTTCGGCGGGATCAAGCCTGGTGATTACAAGGGCAACCTGCTCTACAATAAAGACCGGACCTTTGCCTTTGTCATGGCCTTCGGCCCGGTCAGTGATGAGTGGTATGCCAATGCCGCCGGCGCCATCAACTGGGGATTTCCGACCATTTCTGATTATGATATTCCCGAGGTGCTGCCCACCGGTATCTGTACCTACGAACACGTTGTCTCCAATATTCCCCACAACGAGATTGTCCAGAAGGCCATTGAGGTGCGTGGCCTGAAGGTGAATATCACCAAGATCGATATCCCCCTGGCCTTCGGTCCGGCCTTTGAGGGTGAGCGCGTGCGCAAGGATGAGCTGTTCATGGAGTGCGGCGGCGGCCGGACCCCAGGCGTGGAGGTGCTTATTTCCAAGGGCATGGATGAGATCGAGGACGGTCTGGTCACCCTTGAGGGTCCTGATATCTGTGATATTCAGCAGGGTCAGAACCTGCCCCTGGGCATCCTGGTCGAGGTGGCCGGCCGGCAGATGCAGTCTGACTTCGAGCCTATTTTAGAGCGTCAGTTCCATCACCTGACCAACTATATTCAGGGCATCATGCACATGGGTCAGAGGAATATCATGTGGGTGAGGATTGGCAAGGCGGCCGTGGAAAAAGGATTCTCCTTTAAACACATCGGCGTTGTCCTGCACGGAAAGCTGCATCAGGAGTTTGGCGCCATCGTCGATAAGATCCAGGTGAAGCTTTATACTGTGGAAGATAAGGTGCGGGAGGTCATGGCCCTGGCCAGCTCCGTCTACACCGAGCGCGATCTGCGTCTGGGAGCCATGACCGATGAGACCGAGGATGTATTCTATTCCTGTACCCTGTGTCAGTCCTTTGCCCCCAGCCATGTCTGTGTTATCACCCCTGAGCGCATCGGTATGTGTGGCGCCTATAACTGGCTGGATGGCAAGGCCTCGTTTCAGATCAACCCCACCGGCCCCAACCAGCCCATTGAAAAGGGTGAATGTACTGACCCTGATAATGGTTATTATACCGGAATTAATGAGTTTGTGAACCAGGCCTCACGCGGCGCGGTTCCTGAGGTCAGCTGCTATTCCCTGATGAACAATCCGATGACGGCCTGCGGCTGTTTTGAGGCCATTGCCGCCATGCTGCCAACCTGTAACGGCATCATGGTGGTGAATCGTGATTTTCTGGGAATGACCCCGTCAGGGATGAAGTTCACCAGTCTGGCCGGTATGGCCGGCGGCGGTAATCAGACTCCTGGTTTCATGGGCGTCAGCAAGCACTATATGACCAGTAACAAGCTGTTCAAGGCTGAGGGCGGCCTCAAACGGGTGGTGTGGATGCCCAAGATGCTGAAGGAAGAGATCAGTGAGAAACTGAAAGAGGTCTGTAAGAATATCGGCATGCCTGAACTCTATGACATGATTGCCACTGAGGAACAGGGGACCACGGAAGAGGAGATCTTCAAATTCCTCAAGGAAAAAGGACATCCGGCCCTGGAGATGGAAGCGGCTGTTTAGTTGCCGTTACTCAGCGAGCAATGACTTTTTCTTGCTTGCTGAGTTTAGGGCACCTTATGCCGCTTCCAAGAAACAGCCAATTTTCTCCGGCTGTTTCTTGGAGTGGCGTCAGGCAGACACCATACAAGGACCAATCAATAAATTTTTATTAGTGAGTTGTTCGCAAGTTTTGTTGAACAGCTCACTATGACTCATTTTTTGTAGATACAACTGGAGGATATTATCATGGCGTTAACCGGTATTCAAATTCTCAAGATGCTGCCTAAAAAGAACTGCGGCGAATGCAGCATCCCTACCTGTCTGGCATTTGCCATGAAGGTCGCGGCTGGTCAGGTGGAAATTGATACCTGCCCCTACGTCAGTGATGAGGCCAAGGCCACCATTGGCGAGGCTTCCGCTCCACCTATCCGTACCTTGAAGCTGGGCGTCGGTGATGATGCCTTCACCGTGGGCGGCGAGACCTGCATGTACAGGCATGAAAAACGATTCGTCAATCCCACTGGTATTGCTGTGCTGGTTACAACTGACATGGATGAGGCTGCCGTCAATGGCCGGATTGAGCGTTTTAATACCTTAGTGTATGAACGGGTTGGCGTGATTATGAAGGCGGAACTTATTGCGGTCAAAGACAGTAAAAATGACCAGGGTTCATTTACGGCACTGGTGCAGAAGGTGCTTGCCGGCTCTAATCGCGCCAGTCTGATCCTGATCAGTGATACACCCGCCCATCTTGGCGCTGCCGCCAAGCTTTGTGGCCCGCGCATCCCGCTTCTCTACGGGGTCACCGCCGACAATGCCGACGCTATGGTTCAGGTTGCCAAGGATTGTGCGGCGCCCCTTGCCGTCAAGGCGACAAGCATTGATACCTGTATTGATATCACCAATACCCTGCTGGCCGCAGGCCTGAAAGATCTGGCCATTGATACCGGCGCCCGGACTCTGCGCGCTGCCTTTGAAGACAATGTCGTGGCCAGAAGAACTGCGGTAAAGACTAAATTCAAGCCTCTGGGATTTCCGACCCTGACCTTCCCCTGCGAGATGAGTGACGATCCGATGATGGAGGCGATGATCGCCTCGGTGCTGATCGCCAAGTACGCGGGGATTATTGTCCTGTCCGACCTGCAGGGGGATATCCTCTTTCCGCTGCTGCTGGAGCGGATGAATCTCTATACCGATCCGCAGCGGCCCATGGTGGTGGCTGAGGATGTCTATCCTCTGACCGGGCCTGGCGCGGATTCTCCGGTGGTTATTACCTGTAACTTTTCGCTCACCTATTTTATCGTTTCCGGTGAGATCGAGGGCTCCAAGGTGCCAACCTGGCTGCTTATTAAAGACACGGAGGGCCTTTCTGTTCTTACTGCATGGGCCGCTGGAAAATTCGGCTCGGATATGATCGCCCAGTTTGTGAAAAAGAGCGGGATTGAGGAGAAAGTAAGCCATCGCGATCTGATCATCCCCGGCTATCTGGCCTCGTTGAAAGGTGAACTCGAAGAAGAGCTTCCGGCCTGGAATATTATTATCGGACCGAGAGAGGCAGGGCATCTGCCCGTCTTCCTGAAGGAATGGAAGCCATCGAAATAAAGTTTCAAGTATTGTCTCCCGCAGAGACTCGTCGCTGCGACTCTGCGGGGAAAAATATCACAACTATTTGTGCTGAAATATTTTAACTCCCAACCACTGAGTCTGAGTATGATGACTGTAACACTTACCATAAATGGCGCCGAGATCGTGGCCGAGGCTGGCCTCACCATCCTTGAGGTTGCCAGACGAGCGGACATCACTATTCCGACCTTGTGCCATGTCAAGGGAAAGCCTGCCGATATACCCTGTCAGATCTGTGTGGTCGAGATTGAAGGGCAGGACGGACTGATTCCTTCCTGTATCGGTCTGGCTCAGGACGGGATGGTTATTGTTACAGAGTCTGCCCGGGTTGTTGCGCACCGTTTGGAACGTCTGGCCATCCTGGCCGAGACTCATTTTGGTGATTGCAAGGCCCCCTGCAACCTTACCTGTCCTGGCCAGATCAACGTTCAGGGCTATATTGCCCATGTGGCCAAGGGGCAGTATGAAGAGGCCCTGCGCCTGGTCATGGAACGCAATCCGCTGCCCTTTTCCGTGGGCCGGGTCTGTCCGCGTTTCTGTGAGACCCGCTGTCGTCGTATCCTCGTTGATGAACCAGTCTCCATTAACCATCTGAAGCGCTTTGTCGCTGATTGGTGCATGCGTCATGAAATTGATCTGAAAATCCCCAAGGATGCCCCCACGGGAAAACGCATCGCGGTGATTGGCGGAGGTCCCTCCGGGTTGACGGCCGCCCATTTTCTGACGCGAAAAGGGCATGATGTGACCATCTTCGAGTCATCACCCATGCTGGGCGGGGCTCTGCGCTATGGATTTCTGGAGTATCGCATTCCCCGGGATGTCCTGAATTATGAGATCAATACCATCCTGCGCCTCGGCGTTTCGGTCAAGCTCAGTCAGAAATGGGGCAAGGATTTTACCCTGCAGACCCTGAAAGATCAGGGCTATGCCGCCATCTATATTGCCACCGGGGCAGGCATTGACATTCCCCTTGAGATCCCTGGGGTAGTCAATCCGCATACCTATTCGGCGATGAAGTATCTGCGCCGGGTTGCGGAAGGAAAAAGGCCTGATATGGGACGCCGAGCGGCAGTAATCGGCGGCAAT
>JANMTN010000099.1:0-19061 GCA_031390685.1 Desulfobulbaceae bacterium | reverse complement strand
GGCCGCAGGGTCACCGAGTCGCCAAACATCTCCTGCTGGGTCTCAAGCCAGTATTCGCTCAGGAGCTCGCTGCTCAACTCTCCCTGCTCGCGCCGGCCTTCATGCATCCGCTTTTCAAAACGGTTCATCGCGGTCTGGCGGAAGACGGTGGCAAAGATCGACTCCAGCTTATGGCAGATAAAGGCCCGCTTCTGCGCCGCATCGGTGAGCAGAGCCAGCTGGGCCTGAAAGACCAGCATTTCGGCAAAGACCGAGGCCGTTTCCGCCAGCACCAGGGGGCTATCGCTGTTGAAATGGCCGAGGCCTGCGGCCAGCACCTGATGGACGCCGTGGCCCAGTTCATGGGCCACGGTGGAGACATCGTTGAGGGTGCCGCAATAATTGACCATAACATAGGGGTGGACATCCGGGACACAGGGGTGGGCAAAGGCCCCGCCCCGCTTGCCATGAGCCACCGGGGCATGAATCCACTTTTCGGTAAAGAAACGTTCAGCAATGGCGGCCAGCTCTGGGGAAAACCCGGCAAAGGCCCCCAGCACCATGGCCCGGCACGCATCCCAGCCAATTATTTGCGATGGCAAGGCTGGCAGCGGCGCATAGCGGTCATAGTCGGTGAGCTCGTCCAGATGCAGTAGTTCTTTCTTGACCCGGTAATAGCGCCGAACAATGTCATAGCGGCTGGTCACCGCCTGCACCAGCGTTTCCACGGTGGCATCCGTCAACTCATTCTCCAGATTCATTGAGTGCACCCAGCTTTCATGACGGCGCAGCCGATCGGCGATCATCTTATCGGCGGCCAGGGTATTGAAGATATGGGTCAGGATATGGCTCTGCCCCTGCAGCCCAATGGTAAGGTCCTCTGCCGCCTGCCGCCTGACCTCCCGCTCCTGGTGATGCAGATCGGTCAGCACCTCCTCTTCGGCACGCTTGAGCGCGCCAAAACGCAGACCACTGAAGACCTTGTCGAACAAGGTATTCCAGGCGCTTCTCCCCACCGGGGCATATTCGAGCAGCAGCGATTCCTCGGTCTCCGAGAGTTGATGCGGCAGGTAGCGGCGCAGGGCCTCCAGGTAATGACGATACCCCGCCAGCTCTGAGGATGCCAGCAACCCGGCCGCGCTCTCAGATGGTATCACATTCCACTCCAGCTCAAAAAAGACCACGTCCTTGTTACATAAACTGGTCAGCTCTTCCATCCGCTGATTCAGAGCGCCGGCCCTGCTGTTTTCCATCCGGGTGGTGAAATTGAGAAAGGCAAAGGTTGCCAGACGGGTAAGCCGGCAATCGAGGGCCTCCAGACGGACGACCAGCCCCAGAAGCTCTGCGGCGGTCAGAGTTGCCACCTGGCCGCGAAACCGGCCATGAATAGCCTGGGCCTCGTCGATACACAATTGAATATCCGCCGCCAGCGCCGAATCGTCTTCATTACGATACAAATCGCCAAGATTCCACAACTCCCTGCTTGCTCCAATGTCACTTATCATAGTATTTCCAATAATATCAACAGGTCTCAACAAACAATCCCCCATTTTTATAGTCACGAAACAGGAAGACTCATGAACAACAGACATTGTTTAAATCACCCACAGTGAGATTGCAAGTATCATGTAGATCATCCAGTAATAATATCCATAGAAACTTTCAGGAAATTTAGCCGGAATTTTTTAGTAACGTGTTCCCTTTTTACATTACGGAAAAATAACTCCGTTCTAATCTCATCCTAATACAGGGGTACTACTTTTCTTCATCATAAACGCATAATCAAACAAGCGACTTATGGAGGACGTCATGCCCTGTAAACATCTTTCCTGTTACACCCCTGTCAACAATACCTGGTCAGTGGCCAGTTGTTCGTTCCATGGAACACCGTATGTGCCAAGCGTGCAGGAGCTTGAAAGTTACTGCAAGGCCGGTAAGCATCGGCAGTGCCCGGTTTTTTTTCAATCTCTTCCTCCGCTGCATGATAAATGCTTGTGGCCGGAGTTGGAGGTCATGGCTCTGGCTCGGTGTCGTTAGGGAAGAGCGGCGGGTTCATCTTCTTATCCTCTGTTGGGTGATCGGCCCCCTGTTTTTCCGGATAATCTTGACTATGCAGGGGGGCATAAAATGATACTTTTAGAATCAACCATGTTTGAAAAAAGTGCAGGCAACGGTGGCGCAGCACCTGTTGCTTCATCTCTTGGATTCATGGCGTCCATTTAGACAACCATTAATTTTAACAATTTCATTTTTAAGACGGAGATGAAGCATGAAAAGAAAAATTGGTATATGTGCTAACCATGGCAAATGCACATTGGCAGACAGACATTATGTAATTGACGCAACCGAAGATAATTTTTTCTGTACGGAATGCAGTATGCCGCTACGTCCTTCTATTTCATTACCGGATATGGAAGAAAGAGGGGGATTGATATCCAGGATACCTCAATGGGTTTTGCTGGCATTACCATTGCTGCTGCTGGTGGGAATTGGCGGTTTTTCCGTTTGGAAGCTTGTTAACACTCCACTTTCATTTCAAACGACAAGCACCTTCGTTGCACCGGCTATACCACCCGCTACCATGGCCATAGTACAGCCAAGTTCACAATTGCCTGTACTAAATAAATCAAAGGAGTCAAACCCTAATATCATCCTCAGGCTACACGGTTCTAATACTATTGGGGCAAAACTTGCACCTGCTTTGGTCGAAAATTTCATGAAGGAAAAGGGCTATACAGAGATTAAAATAGTCCCATTAACTGATCTGGAGGTACTGATTAAAGGGAAAAAGCCGAATGCGACTGAATCAGATGCAATTGAAATCAAGGCTCACGGTTCCAGTACGGCATTTGATGAAACTGATAAAAACAAGAAGGTTGGCTTGTTGAGCGGGTACTGCGATATAGGCATGTCTTCAAGTCCGGTTAAGAAAGAGACTGTCGAGAAATTTCAGGCAAAAAACTTAGGTGATCTTTCATCAAGGGCGCAAGAGCATGTTATTGCGCTTGATGGTCTGGCTGTTATCGTCAATCCGAATAACGCTATTGACAAGCTGAGTGTGGATAAAATCAGGAAAATTTTCCTTGGTGAAATTACCGACTGGTCAGCCGTGGGCGGTTCAGCAGGAAAAATCAACATATACTCACGCGATCATCAATCCGGCACATATGATACCTTCAAATCACTGGTTTTATCAGGAAAAGAACTTGATTGCAACAAAGGGGAAAACCTGAAATGCTTTGAAGACAGCAAGGTATTATCTTCAAATGTGGCGAGTGACTTGAATGGGATTGGTTTTATCGGCCTGAATTATATCGGCATATCCAAACCTGTTAAAGTCAGTATGGCTGATAATGTGAATGCGCTTGCCCCTACCCGTTTTACGATCAAGACGGAAGACTATCCGCTTGGTCGTCGTCTCTTCCTGTATCAAGTCAATCAGCTAAAACCATTGGCCGTCGAGTTCATTCAATTTGCCTTGAGCAATGAAGGCCAGAACGTGGTGAGTGCTGTTGGTTCGGTGGGGCTCAGTCTGGATGAGAAGGATAAAGCAGTGGCAGCCAGATCTGCAATTGACGGGTATACAGATAAAAAACGTCTGCTGGATGACCCTGCTATTCCTAAAGCTTATAAAGAGTTGATCCAGAATGCTGACCGTACGGATACACCGCTGAATTTTCGTTTCCAGTCTGGCTCGTTTGAGCTTGACAATCGAGCTTTCCGTGACATTGGACGTTTGTCAACAAAACTAACCGGGCCGGAATTTGCGGGGTCAAAGCTGATTCTGGTCGGTTTCGCTGATCCGAAAGGTGATGCAATAAATAACCTTTTGCTTTCCAAACAACGAGCCAGCAAGGTTAAAGAACAGCTGGAGGCAGAAGGCCTGAAAGTGGAAATTGCAACTGGTTTTGGTAAAGAACCTTCGCTTTTACTTGACCCGCGTGAAGACGAGCCGGCAAGTCTGGCTAAAAATCGCCGGGTGGAAGTTTGGTTGTACAGAATAAGACCCGAGGTTAGTCAACGGTAAGTCATCATTCAAGAATAAAATGCTTGTGGCCGGAGCTGGAGGTCTTGGCTCTGGCCCAGTGTCGTTAGAAAAGACCTGCGGGTTTATGTCTTTTTCTTATCTGTTCCGTGGTTTGTTCTCTGTTTTTCCGGATAATTTTGAATATGCAGGAGGTGTATAAAACAATGTTTTTAGAATCAGCCATGTTTGAGAAAAATGTGCGGACAACGGTATCGCGGGATCTGTTACTTCATCTTCTCGATACCAATAGCCTTACCTCCTGGTTTCAGCCGATATTTTCCCGGCAGAACGGTGAGATCTACGGCTATGAGGCCTTGGCCAGGGTGCGGGACGGCGCTGCTCCGCATTTTGATATCTCTAAACTGTTTGCCAAGGCCCAGGCTGAAGGCATTATTGCTTCTCTTGATATGCAGTGCCGGGAAAACGCCTTTTGCCGGGCGGCAGAATTGGGTTTCCTGCAAAAAAACGCCTACCTCTATGTGAATATCTGCCCCGGCACCCTCATCCATCCAGATCACCGGGGAGGGATCACTGATCGTCTGGCCGAAGACTGCGGTATCCCTAAAGACAGGATTGTCCTGGAAATCACCGAGCAGGAGGCCATCAAAAATTATGATCTTTTCCAGCGGTCGATAGAGCATTACCGCAAGCGTGGCTACAAAATCGCCATTGACGATTTCGGCGTCGGCTATGGCGGGCTGAAGATGCTCTCCATTGTGCAGCCTGACTATGTCAAGATTGACCGCCATTTTATTGATGAACTCGATCATTTTCCCTTTAAATATAATCTGGTGGATGCCATGGCCACGGTATGCCATAAGCTTGGCATCACGGTTATTGCCGAGGGGATTGAGCGGCAGGAGGAATTGGAGATCGTCTCCCTTTTCGGCATTGACCTGTTTCAGGGCTATTATCTTGAACGTCCAGGTCCAGGGTTGTCGGATAGATGTATAGATTTGCCGGGCAAGCATAATGATGTGTATGACTGTACTGATTCTCTGGTTTCTTCCTGTGTGATCGGCAGTATCTGCCAGTATGTGGAACCTCTTGCCCCCGCAGACTCGGTGATGGCGGCGTTTAAGCGTTTTCACAGTAATAACAGTCTGCAGGGAATACCTGTAGTCGCGGACGAACGGGTGATGGGCATTTTGCCCCGCATGCGTTTTCTCGAACAACACATGATCGGGCCGCATGGCTTTGGCTATGCCCTTTCCCAGCACCGGCTGCTTAAGGACGTGCTGGAGCCTGATTTTCTGCTGGTAGAGGCCTCGACCCCGGTGGAAGAGGTGGTTCGCCTGATTCAGGGGCGGCGCGGGGTCTGCTTGTATGATGATCTCTGTGTGAGCAGAAATGGCAAATATCAGGGTTCGGTTGCCATTCATAACTTGCTCGATGCCATTACCCAGAAAAGCATCCAGTTGGCCAAAGGGGCGAGTCCACTCACCGGTCTGCCCGGCAATGAGTTTATCGAGCGCACGGTGACCAGTCTCATTGAGCAAAGGGTGACCTTTGATGTGTGCTATGTGGACATTGATGACTTCAAGCCCTATAACGATTACTACGGCTTTGAAAAAGGTGACATGGTCATCAAAGGGATTGCCAAGATTATTGTGGATGTGGTGCAGCCGGGCGGCCATGGCGACCAGTTTCGTTTTGTCGGCCATATTGGCGGCGATGATTTTATTGTGATCAGTCGGCCGCATTCGTCGGTACAGCTCTGTCAGCAAATCATTGATCAACTGCAACGGTTGTTGCCTGAATTTCATGGGGAACAGGAATTCATGAATGGGTGTTACAGCGCCACGGACCGGCAGGGGCAGATCCGTTCTTTTTCGTTGCTTTCCTTGTCCATCGGGATTGTCAGCACTGAAGACTGCACTGTCAGTTCCTACGGCGAGCTGGCCTTTCTGGCCTCGGGAGTCAAACGGGCGGCAAAGCAGAAAAAAGGCTCGGCCATCGTCAGCAACCGGCGCAGCGTGACGCAATCACCATTGCCCTGTGAGACGGTTGACGTTTAACAGCTGTCTGACCAAAACAACGAAGGCCCCATTTCCCTTGGTTTTGACAAGAAAGTTTGCTTGGCCTGATATCAAGAAAAAAGACTTAAGGCGGCAATCCTGAGCGGGCGACTCCCGATTCCTTAACGGCCCTTAAGCAAGGCGGCAATCAGGTCGCGGCTCCTGTCCTGGCCCCTTTCGTCAAGAGAGAGGTTCGCACTATTCCGCTCACGACCGAATTTCACCACAGCCTCCCATAACTCCCCGGCCGGATCAGGTGGTGTAAGGCTGATCTCCCGACCGAAATATCTTTGCTGGCGCAGGGCCTGGGCTTTTTGGAGGGCGATAGTATAGGTTATTGCCGGGTCAATGTTCTCTGGCCCCCAGTAGGCGAAATCAGACAATGATGCGCGGGCCTGCAGTAAATCGGCGCCTGTAACCCTGATCAGATAGAGGCTGCTGAACCCTGGTTCTCCGGCCGGTTCGCGTTCCACCGGGAAGATATCAAGGACATCTTGCAGTGTCATGCCGCCGGGTATCCCTTCTTTCCAGGCCGTTTGCGGGTTGACGAAGGCGGCGTCGCTCCCCAGGATCTCTACGGCGGCTTGGGCGGCAATGAGCGCCATATTTTTTTTGCTCTGGCTGGTGTTGATCCGGGTAAAATCTGTATGAATTGCGCCCTGGTAAGAGCTGATGATCTTATTTATTTCCCGCCCAGTTGCCTCGTCCACCGGCGTCTTACCTTCCTGGTTGGCGACCAGGACAAAATGGCTGACTGCTATTTGTTTGTCTCGTAGATTGTAGTCGAGGTCAAACCGGCCAAGAGTCTCGGCATGGGAACCGGTATGAATGATGGTCGTATTGTTGATCCGCAGCGGTTCGGTCATAGTGGTATGCGTATGTCCGCCCAGGATGATGTCGACACCCTGCGTCTGTTCGGCCAGGTGGATATCGTCATAGATTCCGAGATGGCTGACCAGCACCAGCAGGTCAACCTCCTGGCGATGGCTGGCGATGATCTCATTGGTGATGGCGACATAACGGGAATCCGATTGCAGTTCAGGATGCTCTTTATAGAAAGGACCATCATACTGTTCGCCGTTTTCATCCCATGGCTTGGAGACGAGCCCAAAGAAGCCGATCTTGACGCAGCCAACGGTGAGCTCCGCGTAGTCCACCCAGCCAGGCTGTCCGCCAGGGGCATTGCCGGTCATCTTGGTATTGGAGGCAAGAACCACTGCCACGGGGTCATGGCTGAATGCCAGCAATTCCTGCAGACCCCAGGCAAAGTCATGATTACCGATGGTGCGGACATCGTATTGCATTGCCTGCACCACCTGCCGCGTCGTGCGCCCCTGCGAGAGCTCCTCGGCAATCGATCCCTTCTCGTAATCATCTCCCGCATTGGTGAAAACCGTATACGGGTTTTCCCGCCGCACCTGTTCCGCATATCCCCGAATCCTGGCCAGTGGGCTCGATCCGCCTGGAGCTGTGTTGTAGCGGGCGTGGGTGTCTGAGACATGGACGAATGAAATCTGCTGGGAGGCGGCATTGGTATTGCAGGTGGGCCAGCGGGCTGAAGGGTGCGTCCCGTCAGCCCCTCCGCATCCTTGGGGAATCGTGCTGAAAAAAACAATGAGCAGGCAGAAAAACCATTTTCCGAAGAGGTGATGACGGGTGCGGCGTAATGGGAACAGATGAGAAGAGATCATTTTGAACTGTGACAGCTTGAGGGCGGGATATGTCTTCACAAAGGCCTCCTTGGGAAAAAGGGATCTGGTCGCGCATGTCTCGTTTCAGGAATCAGTACCTCTCTTATGGACCAAGAATGTTAGCCTATGGTGAAATTTTCGTTAAAATTTGATACGTTATGATTGTAAATGAAAAAACATGCTATGGGTTTGTGCAATGCCGGCGTTTCAGCCCTGGTTGGGAGGCAAGAAGACAGAGGGATATTTTCAGAATGAATCTTGTTTGGAGGGGTAATGAAGAAGTCTGGTTTCACTGTTGTGAAGAGAATGGCAGGGGTTGGTGTTTTGATGCTGGCCCTTTTCGGATGCCAGGAGCAGCAGTCGAATGGCATGGACGCCCAGGTAAGCGGGCAGAAAGCGAGACTCCGAGTGCCGCTCGCTCCAGGGAAGGGCAAAGAGCGGCCGGAAGCGCCGGACACCGGCCGGTGGCTGGCAGGGGATTTCCATAATCATACCTATCTCACTGATGGCGGCAATGCTCCCGATCAGGTCTTTGCCCATGCCTTTCAGTTCGGTCTTGACTGGATCGCCAATTCCGAACATGGCGGGGCGTTCAGCCGCAATCCCGATGGCCGGTCGTGGCCGGCTGACACCGTTTTTCTGGGTTCCCCTCCGGCTGGGAAGATGTGGCGCTGGCAGTCGTTATGGCAATACTCCTGTCCGCTGGTCACGAGGACGCGGGCGACCTGGCCGGACAAGCTCATTATCCAGGGCTATGAATGGAATGTGCCGGCCCATGATCATGCCAGTGTTGCCATCGTTGGCCCGGCTGAAGAAGACGGCCTGGCCATTGCCCGCCACGAATATCTGTTTGACGATAAGGATAGCGGCACCATGGCTGACAGTTTTCTGGGCACGAGTGACAAGATGACCGAAAATAACCATGAAAAAGCGGTGGCAGGCGTCAGGTGGCTTGATTATCATTACCCGCGGAACAGTTATTTCCTGATCAATCATCCCTCGCGCTGGCAGAATTATTCCATCGCCGCCATCCGTGATTTTCATGACACAGCCCCGAATGTGGCCTTTGGTTTTGAGGGAATTCCTGGCCATCAGAAGGCTTCCTGTCGCGGGCATTATGACGGCGGGCCTTTTCAGGATATTTCCGGCAAGGATGTCACCTTTCGGGCGCGCACCTATGGAGGAGCTGATTATATGCTGGCCAGGGTTGGCGGGGCCTGGGACGCCCTGCTTGGCGAGGGCCGCAGTTTTTTTGTCTTTGTGAATTCTGATTTTCACAAGACGGAACATGATTTCTGGCCTGGTGAATATGCGAAAAATCACACCTATGTGCGGGATCAAGACCATGACGGGACCTATTCCCCTGATGAACTGGTGGCGGGTCTGCGTTCCGGCAATTCCTTTATCGTTGATGGCGACCTGATTAACGGATTGCAGTTTTCAGCCCGGTGCCGGCAGAAGATGGCGGCAGCGGTGGAGATGGGCGGGACCCTGGAGGCGAGAGAGGATTGTGACGCGCAGATTACAATCCGGTTCAGGAGTCCGTCAAAAAATAACAACGGGGATGCGGTAGTCGTGGATCACATCGATCTGATCGCCGGTGAGGTGCGGGCGACGGTGGCCAAGGTTCTGGCGGATGGGATCACGCCCAATCCTGAGTATGAGAACGAGATCAACAAAAGCACTAAGATAGTGGCTTCCTTTACCCGGAAAGACTGGAGAGAGGAACCGGAGGGGCAGGACGGAAGCGGCTGGCGGACCATTGTCCATCATATGCCGCGCCTGGATCGTGACATGTATTTCCGTCTGCGAGGCACCAATCTTGGCTGTGGTGTCAAGAATGAGACTGATGGACAGGGTAATCCGCTCAGTGATGAGCTTTTAGCGCCCAATACCCAGGACAAGGCCTATGCCGATCTCTGGTTCTATTCCAATCCGATTTTTGTCCGTGTCGCCCGCCCCGCAGGAGGTGGACTTGAGACACGCTGAGAATGTTGCGTCTACAACTTGCATCCGCGGATAATCTTATCATTAAAAAAAAATACCTTTGTGAACCTGCCTCCCAAATCATCTTCTAACCATAAAAAAATCATACGTTAACAAGCACGCAGTAGAGATAGTGAGACAACAGTAACAGGAGGCAGAGAGGCCATATTCCCACTAACTCGAAGCTACTTCACAACTCATTCTATCACTCAATCCTGATTCCAGTATCAGCCATAATGACTCTTTCTGGTTCACCACATCGCATTTCCCGTTTTTTCCCCTGGCTCGCCGGCCCTCTTTTTTTTGGCCTGCTGGCCATCTTTCTGGGACAGGACGCCAACTGGGATCTCCGCAATTATCATCTGTACAACCCTTTTGCCTTTCTCCACCATCGTCTGGACTATGATGTGGTACCGGCCCAGGTGGCCAACTTCTATAATCCACTCCTGCATATCCCGTTTTATTGGGCAGTGATGGCTCTGCCGCCCATGCTGACCGGATTCCTGATCGGGGCGGTGCAGGGACTGAATTTTCCCATCCTGGTCGGGATTGCCCGCAGCGTCATGGGGGCAGAGAGGGAACGCCCCCGATGGCACTATTATCTGGCCGCGCTCATTGGTCTATTGGGAGCCGGCACCGTGGCCGAAGTAGGCACCACCTTTGGCGACAATCTGATCAGTCTGCCTCTTCTTGGCGGACTGTGGTTATTGCTGGCCAACTTTGACCGTCTGCGTCAGGACTGGACTCTGAAGATATTCCTGATCGTGGGAATTGCCGGCATCCTGACCGGGATGGCCGTAGGTCTGAAGCAGCCATCCGCCCTCTTTGCCGTGGGCTGGTGCGCGGCTTTCCTGGTCCTGCCCGTTCCCTTCCGGCGCCGGATCATGATGGCATTCTGTTTTGGCACCGGGGTGCTGGCAGGGATTGCAATCACCGGTGGATTCTGGATGGTTGAGCTCTGGGTCCACTACGGCAACCCTCTTTTCCCCTACTTCAATGACTTTTTCCGTTCACCCATGGGCGCGATTGCCAATTATCGGGACACCCATTTTCTACCGCCGAGCTTCCTTGAAGCCCTGTTCCTGCCCTTCCTGATTATATTTGAACCCTATCGGGTGGGTGAGATCGGATTTCGCGATCTGCGTTTTGTCCTGTTCATCATCATGCTGATTGTCACCGCCATCTTCACGCTGCGCCGATCACCTCCCACTTCTCGCCCGGCGTTAACCCGGCAAAATGGATTTTTTCTCCTGGCCGCCATCGTGGTCTCGTACCTGGTCTGGTTGAAACTCTTCGCGATTTACCGCTATCTCCTGCCCCTGGAGATGCTTGCGCCCCTGGCGATCTGGCTGCTCATTGACCGCTTCCCTCTCCGTCCGGCTGTCAGAAATATAATCATTTTTTCCTGCATGATTGTCTGGCTCGTCACCCTGCGTCCCGGGAACTGGGGACGGGTTTCCTGGGGAACGGATTATTTTGGCGTTCAGCCCCCTGCTCTTGCTGATCCGGCCAACACCATGGTTCTTATGACCGGGGTGGAGCCATCCGCCTATGTCATTCCTTTCTTTCCAGAGCCGGTGCGTTTCGTCCGCATAGAGAGCTATTTTACCGGACCGTCAGAGTCTCCCAACGGCTTTGATCGACGCATGCAGCAATTGATCGCCGACCATCAGGGACCACTGTATGTCCTGTACCGCTCCTACGAAGACGAAAGAAGCAAGGCCGCCCTCCAACACTTCAATCTGCAGATTCAGGCAGGAAAGTGTCAACAACTAAAGCCCCATATTGAGGAACATATCAAAGGCCCCCTTTATTTCTGCGCCGTCACACCAACGGATACCTTTACCAAAGAGAGGAAACCAAAATGACCCAGGGAAACCCCATTCCATTTTTACAACGTATTGCTGTTTTGATCCCGTGTTATAACGAGGAAAAGACCGTGGCCCAGGTGGTGCAGGATTTCCGGGCAGTGTTGCCGGGGGCGATGATTTATGTCTATGACAACAACTCGGGAGATCAAACCATAGAGAGGGCCAAAGAGGCGGGCGCTATTGTCAGAAGTGAAAAATATCAGGGCAAGGGCAATGTCATGCGGAGGATGTTTTCCGATATTGAGGCCGATATCTATATCCTGGTGGACGGAGACAGCACCTACCATGCCGCCAGCACCCCGGCTATGATTGACAGACTGCTGACGGAACAGCTGGACATGGTGGTCGGCTCACGCCTGACCGCCCATGATGGGGATGCGTCCTTCAGGCGGGGTCATCAGCTGGGCAACCATCTGCTGACCGGTTTCATGTCCCTGCTCTTTGGACGCCAGTTGACCGACATGCTTTCCGGATTCCGGGTTATGTCCCGCCGCTTTGTCAAATCCTTCCCCGCCCTGGCGCAAGGATTCGAAACCGAGACCGAACTCACGATCCATGCCCTGGAACTAAAGATGCCCATTGCCGAAGTGGTCACGCCGTACGGCTCACGACCAGAAGGCTCCGAAAGCAAGCTCAGCACCTACCGGGATGGCTGCCGGATCCTGCTGACCATCATCGCCCTCTTCAAAAAGGAACGACCGTTGATCTTCTTTTCTATCCTTTTCTGTCTGCTGGCCGCCTTGTCCGTTGGCCTGGCCGCACCCGTTCTTCTCACCTATGCACAGACCGGTCTGGTGCCCCGCTTCCCTACCGCCATCCTGGCAACCGGCATCATGTTGCTTGCCTGTCTCAGCCTGGCCTGCGGCCTGATTCTCGACACGGTTACCCATGGCCGCCGGGAGCTGAAACGATTAAGCTATCTCACCGTTGCCGCACCCGGTCCCGATGGCCAGGGTGGGCAGATCTATTACGTGGCAGGGCAGAGTCATTTCCTCCAGCCGGTACACATTGAGGGCTGATTTTTATATCTAAATCGTAACCATTCAGGTCGTATCTCGTTTTGGCTAAAACAATTATACAAACCCCTTCGGCCTGAACTTGTTAAAGGCTTGACGTGACAAAAAAAATATATAAACTGGAAGTGTCCTCTGCTGTAAGAACCATGAGTTTGCAGCCAACAAAGATAGAGAAGCGCCTTGGTAATCTATGAGAAGAATGAGTAATCACTTACCAAAAGGGTGGAGGAGACGGAGAAAAGGCGCGCGCCTTACTCTGGGCATAAGGTCGCTTGCGGAAAAACCCTTGCTAACTGAAGATACCACCAACAGTGTTTATCCGGGTATCGCGGACATCGATCGTATTCTCAGGGAACTCACGGTCATCCGCGTGAATATGGTAGCTGAGATGGCCAAATCCCAGCTACGTCTCGATGAGATTCACATCAACCATCAAGAAAGCGCCCGCAATCTCCTGCATTACCTCGCCCTCCGGTGTCACGACCTCCGACCGTTGCAACTGCAGTTGGCCGCGTTGGGACTGTCCTCACTCGGGCGCGCCGAGACACACGTCCTGGTTACGGTCGACGCGGTTTTAGGAGTGCTGCACCGCCTGCTGAATCGTTCCTGGCAACCACCCTCGGAAAAGGCTGATGTCGTTGATTTTGCCAACGGTGAACGACTCCTTGCCGAACACACCGAATGCCTGCTGGGCCCCGCCAACCCCGGGCGCGGGGTCCGGATTATGGTCACCATGCCGAGTGAAGCAGCGGATAATTTCACCCTCGTTCGCGACCTGCTCCAGCAAGGTATGGATTGCATGCGCATCAATTGCGCCCACGACGACGCCGCGGCGTGGTTGCGAATGATCGGGCACCTGAAACGGGCCGAGCAATCACTGGGGCGATCCTGCCGGGTCGTCATGGATCTGGCCGGGCCAAAGCTGCGCACCGGGCCGCTTGAGCCGGGCCCGGCAGTGGCCAGAATTCGTCCCGGTCGAGATACCTACGGACGGGTCACCGCCCCCGCACGGGTATGGCTGACCCCGGAGGATTCTCCCCAGTTGCCTCCCTCGCCGGCGGCTGCCTCCCTCCCCGTGCCTGCGACGTGGCTGGCTCACCTGCACTCCGGCGAACAATTAAAACTCACCGATGCCCGGGATGCCAAACGGACTTTTACAGTCGTTGACGCAATGGACAGCGGGTGCTGGGCGGAAGCGACGCAGACGACTTATGTCGTCTGCGGCACCGTCCTGCAAAAAACGATCGGAACCAAGGGGGATGACCGTAAGGCCCATGTCGGTGAGTTGCCGCCCGGTAAAAACGCCATTTCCCTGAAACAAGGCGACCTGCTGATACTGACCCGCGACCTCACACCGGGTAGCCCCGCGATCTGGGACAGTGGGGGGCAATTGCTGACCCCCGCCGTAATCGGTTGCACGATTCCAGAAGTGTTCGACGACGTCCGGCCGGGCGAGTCAATCTGGTTTGATGACGGCAAGATCGGCGGCGTGATCGAGAAGGTTGAGAGCAGCCGGGTTCTCGTCCGGATCACCCAGACACACGTGAGCGGCGGAAAGCTGTTAGCCGGTAAAGGGATCAACCTTCCCGAGAGCAACCTTCAACTCGCAGCCTTGACGGCCAAGGATCTCGAGGACTTGTCCTTCGTGGTCCAGTACGCCGATGTCGTCGAGTTGTCCTTTGCCAACACCGCCCGAGACGTGGAGTCCCTCCAGCAGCACCTGGCGCGGTTGAGCGATCGACAGCCTGCCATTGTCCTGAAAATCGAAACGCGGCGCGGTTTTGACAACTTGCCGGACATGTTGTTGATGGCCATGCGGGCGCCTTGTTGCGGGGTGATGATCGCTCGGGGTGATCTGGCCGTCGAATGCGGGTTCGAGCGCCTGGCGGAAGTTCAGGAAGAGATTCTCTGGATCTGTGAGGCCGCCCACGTGCCCGTAATCTGGGCCACGCAGGTATTGGAAACTCTTGCCAAGGAGGGAATGCCATCGCGCGCCGAGATCACGGACGCGGCGATGGGGGATCGTGCCGAGTGTGTCATGCTCAACAAAGGGCCTTATGTGGTCAGCGCGGTGCGGGTTCTGGACGATATCCTGCGACGGATGCAGGGACACCAAGCCAAGAAGCGGGCCATGCTCCGAGAATTGCGATTGGCCCACATGCTGCCAACCAGTCTATACGTTGCACCCGGAGGAAAATAGGAGAAGACCACTTCCCTGTTTTTATTGCTCTGTCAACGCAATCCGGCAATAAAGGGACCCACCGCCCCGGCCTCTTTCTCAACCTAAGCTCCACATAAATTAGCCTGCCAAGGGAATGGATATACGATGGCGATCATACCTTCCCACCAATCACCCTCATCATCCCGCTCCTCCATGATAACAACTGGCAGCGCCTGGGCACTCTGCCTTGCATTCAGCGTTGCCGTATTTCTCTCCCCTGCCCTGTGGAATGGTTTCGCCATCGTGTTTTTTGATACGGGCGGGTATGTGGGACGTGTGCTGGAAATGACACTGGCTCCGGGGCGCTCCTTATTCTATGGAATCTTCCTTTGGGCTACATCATTAGGCTGGTGGTCCTTCTGGGGGCCGGTGCTGGTGCAGTCACTTTTTACCCTATGGGTTATACGCCTCACACTCCGCTGCCATGACCTGCCCGCTGGCCCGCTGGCAACCGCAGCCTTTTGCGGGGGATTGGGATTGTTGACCGGAATTTCCTGGTACACCAGCCAGTTGATGCCCGATACGCTGGTGCCTCTGGTCGTCCTCGGCCTGTGGCTCCTGGGGTTCCGCTGGGAAAAGCTGGGACAAAACGAACGCGCGGGGCTGGCGGCACTGGTTCTGCTTGGACTGCTGTCACATATGTCATGCATGGCGCTGGCGATCGGGCTGATAATCGTCATTCTTATCGCGCGGATTGTCTTGCGTGGTCGAAACTGGCCGCTGTCCGTATTCATCCTGCCCCCGGTAGCGGTAGTGGCCGCGAGTCTGTTTTTAATGCCGATGCTGCACCTGGCCCTGGTGGGAAAGGCGACATATACTCCGGGAGGCCCTGTGTTTATCTTTGGACGGTTGGTGCAGGATAGTCTTGCCCAGCGCTGGCTGGCCGAGCATTGCCCTGTCCCCGGCATCAAGTTGTGCGGCCTGCAAGACCGCATTCCCAAGACAGCCGATGATTTCCTCTGGGGCGATACCTCGCCTTTTCAGGATATCGGCGGCTGGAGTGGAAGTGCCGATGCCGAATTGGGTTATCTCGTAAAAGCGTGCATCAAGACATATCCTGGCGCCTTTATCTGGACTTCTTTACGAGCCACTGCCCAGCAGATGGCAAGGGTAGCAACAGGAGACGGGCTGGACGAGTACCAGCCTGCAGTGCGTGCGGTTTTTACTGATCTGCTTCCTCGTACTGCCGGGCCGTTCAACGCCGCCCATCAGCAGCAGGGCCAGATCACCCAACCGTTGTTCGATGCCTTGAACACGGTGCATGTTCCTATAGCCCACCTGTCCGTACTGAGCCTGCTGATCGTTGTCGGCTGGGGCCTGCGTGCCAGGCGGCATGATCTCGCGGGATTGGCGCTTTTTACGCTAGTGGCACTCCTCGGCAATGCCTTTATCTGCGGCGCTCTGTCCAACCCCCACGACCGTTATCAAAGTCGCCTTGTATGGCTCGCCACACTGGTAGTCGGCATGGCAATAATGTGTTGGTGGCAACATCGGACGAAGAAAAATATCTGAAAAAAGATTGGAAAAAATTAGGAACACTCCCCTTGTTTTTATTGCCCTCTCAGCGCAAGCCGGCAATAAAGGGACCCACTGCCCCGGCCCCTTGCTCATCCACCAGACGGATGGTCTGCGAACCGATCACCGCCATATCCGCCTTGCCGATAAGGGCGCGGACATCATCGCGGTCCTGGATGCCAAAACCAACGGCCAACGGCAGGCTGGTCGCCTTGCGGCAACGCCCGAGGTATTCAACCACCTCCCCACCGATCACCGACTTGACGCCGGTGACCCCGCGCCGGGCCACACAATAGATAAAGCCTTTGCCATGCGATGCCAGCACCCGCATCCGCTCATCGGTGGAGGTGGGGGCAAAGATGAGGACAGGGGCGATTTCGTACTCCGCGGCCAGCTGCAGAAAGCTCTCCCCTTCCTCCGGCGGCAGATCCGGGACGATAAAGCCCTTGATTCCACAGGCTCTGGCTTTTTCAAAAAAGGCCTTTTCCCCATATTTAAAGATAATATTGTAATAGGTCATGAAGAGAAAGGGGATATCATGGCTGGCGGTCATCTCAGCGGCAAAGGCCAGACAGTCGGCAACCCTGGTCCCGTTTTTGAGGGCCTCCTGGTTGGCCCGGACAATGACCGGACCATCGGCCATGGGCTCCGAAAAGGGGATCTGCATCTCAATACAGTCCACCCCGTTCTCCACCATCTGCCGGATCACTTCCCTGTTCGTATCAAAAGATGGATACCCGAGCACGATATGGGTCATGAGCAGGATATCCTTCTTTTCCAGTCTGTCGCGTAGTTGTTGTTCCAGTTGCATTTGCTCTTCCTCGCAGGTCTGATCCCTTATTTGCTGATATCGTAAAAGTCATCGATGACTAAGCACAAAGGCCCAAAGACGAGGCGCACAAACCCTGAGGAATGAGGGGTACTTTTGGGTACGCCGCAGTGACGAAGGGTGCGGTGCCACGAAGTATTTGGGCCTTTGGGCGACGCCATCTTATTTGTCTTGACTGTATTCCAATCCCCGTTTGATGATAAACTCCTTCCAGGATGGGTCATTAAAGGCGTGGGCGATGGTGAAGATATCCTTGTCGCCACGGCCGGACATATTGATGATGATGGCATCATCAGGCGAGAGCTGCGGGGCCTCCTTGAAGGCCTGGACAAAGGCGTGGGATGATTCCAGGGCCGGAATAAGCCCTTCCTTTTTCATGGTCAGGTCGAGTGCGGCCATGACCTCAACATCTGTTGCCGCCTCAAAACGCACCCTGCCCTTCTCCCAAAGATCGGCCAGAATCGGCGAGACCCCCACATAATCGAGGCCTGCGGCCACGGAGTGGGTCTCCTTCATCTGCCCGTCGCTATCCTGCAGAAACATGGTCTTATAACCCTGGGCAACCCCTGGGGAGGCATCTGTGCCACTGAGTCTGGCGGCATGGGCGCCGGTTGCGATCCCATGCCCACCAGCCTCGACCCCCACCAGCTCCACATTGGCCTCCGGTATAAACCGCTTGAATATCCCCATGGCATTGGAGCCGCCACCGACGCAGGCATAGATCCGGGCCGGCATCTTCCCATGATATTTGATGATCTGCTCGGCTGCCTCCAGACCGATGATGGACTGGAACCAGGCCACCATTTCGGGAAAGGGATGAGGCCCGCAGACGGTTCCAAACACATAATGGGTCTCATCCACATTGGTGACCCAGTCGCGGAAGGCCTCGTTAATGGCATCCTTGAGGGTGCGGGAGCCGTCGGTCACCGGGACAACGGTGGCCCCCATCTTCTCCATCCAGAAGACGTTGGGACGCTGGCGCCGCACATCTTCCTCACCCATATAGATGGTGCACGCAAGACCGAATTTGGCGGCCATGGTGGCGGTGGCCATCCCATGCTGACCGGCCCCGGTCTCGGCAATCACCCGTTTTTTCCCCATCCTTTTGACGAGCAGCCCCTGTCCCATGACGTTATTGGCCTTGTGGGCACCGGTATGATTCAGATCCTCACGCTTGATGTAAATCTGGGCCCCGCCAAAATGCCGGGACAGATTCTCGGCATGGGTCAGGGGCGTGGGACGGCAGGAATAGGTGGACATCAGATCCACATATTCCTGCCAGAAAGCGGGATCATTCTTGCATCTTATAAATTCAGCATTGAGTTCCTGAAAGGTCTGGTACAGGACTTCCGGGATATACGCCCCGCCCCAGTTGCCAAAAAAACCTTGTTTATCCATTGATGTCACCTTGTATCAGCATAGCAAAAAATATTCCAATAAACGGTATTTAGCCTACAGATTTTCCCCCTGCCGTCGATAAGGAAGAAAAAAAAACAGGTTTTTTTATAATCTATCGAAGCGCGGTCACAGGGGCAGCCCGAAATTTGACAGTTAAAATATCTTACCTTTCCCCAGAGAAAATCCCCGACTTTGAAGAATACACTACTTTCTGGATATTCCACAATGATGATGACGCCGTTTACCTATAGGCGGGAATCAAGTTTGACAAGCTGCTGCCGGCACACGGCGGCAAAATCTTCCGGATAATGGCCATTGATAAAGCGAAGCTGGGCCTCGCTGAAGGCCCCGGGAGATTCAGGCAGACGAGGCAGAAAGACGTAGAGCAGATGTTGACCGGGCTCGCCCTTTCTGCTCTTGCTGGCTATGCGTTTCGGGTATTCGATGGAAGTTACCATCCGTGCCCCCAGTCCAGCCAGGGCCTTTTGTGCCAGCAGGATACCTCGATCC
>JANMTN010000066.1:0-7170 GCA_031390685.1 Desulfobulbaceae bacterium | reverse complement strand
TTTAAGGGAAAGGGATGACTCATTAAAAGAACAACCTCTCCCACAGCCTTTATCTTCAGGCAGTTATGCCTGTGAACTTGTTTCAACCTCTTTAGGCAAGTGCTTCAGTAGCCATGAAAACCTTACAATGGAGCTGTAAATTATTTGATTTGTCCCCTGATATCCTCCTCTGCCTCCGCCAGCTGAACGCTCACCTTCTCCGGATACCTCCTTTGCAAAGCTGGGAATAATTGTTTTGAAAAAATATGTTCTTGATGAGCTCGATGACGATCTGCCAGGTGCTGGTTTCCATTTTTCCCACCTGTCCCGTGATATCTGCCTTGGTGACAATTTCCTGGTATGGTCTGTTTTCAAAAAGCTTGGCGACTCTTCTCTACTCTCCCCCATGAGTTTTCTCCTGGGTCATGGGGTTAATTTACGTAGTAAACTAATAAAGACCAAAGAGATAATAAAATTAGAGATAAAAAAATAGAATCAATAAGTTGTGGCATTTTAATTGTATATAAGATGTCATCAATTTTGGATAAAATTTTAATCCATACGGGTTGATATTGATCTAAAACTTCAACGCGGTCGTCAATCGCTTTTGCGGCTCTTCTGCCACTTTCCACGGCGCCTTCAATGCTCCATACTTGCGCTTGAGTCTGAGTGTGGGCTCCGGCTAAAAACAGATTTAAAACCGGAGTTTTCTGGGCGGGTAAATATGCCTGGGTATTTGTTGTATTAACCCATTTCGATTGCAGAGGTTTAATCCCTGCACTGGAAAATTTCCATTCAGACCAAACTTCAATTTTAATAATTGAAAACTCTTTTAACTCTCTGCCATTATTAGCTTCTTTGATTAATTCATTAAGAGCGCCGCAGCTCAAAATTTGAGCTTTAACCTCTTCGATAAATTCTTCTTTCGTGCAGTTATTTACCGGCTTATGGTAAATCCTTCCAGGAACGCTGCTGATACAAGATGTGCCCGTCCACAGCGATCTAATGTTTTGTCCTAAATTCACTTCTTTGTCCCATACTTGTTCTTCGGCAAAAAGGGTTAAATTAAATTCGGAGTCACTTATTATTACGGCAGTCCTCGCCCGGGGAAATTTAATTTTTTCGGAAAATGCCAATCTAAAAGAGACTTGAGTGTGAGGGCCATCTTGAATAAGAGGTTTAAATAATCTTAATTCTTCCTGTCTCTCAAGCGCCGGGGTCTCACTTAAAATATCAGCCGTAATGAAAGGATTAATGGCTAAAATATAAATGTCGCCTTGAATTTTTTCATCGCCACAAAAACCGGAGATAATATTAGCGCCATCAAACTCTAATTTTGTGAGAGCTTTCTCCCAAAAGAATTGTACGCCTTTTTCTTTAAGGTATTTAACCCAGGGGTTAAACCAGTATTCACTGCTAGGTCCTTTAAGTAACAGCCATCCATCTCCTGCGCCCTGCGTCCACGCGGGACCATTTTGATCCGCTTTATGTTGGTGTGTGGGTTTTGTGGTTAGTTGTTTTCTAAAAAAATCACCGGTAGTGTGCAATGAAACCTTTGACCAATCCGAGCCAATCCACGGACCGAAGCAAGAACGCCAGGTTTTATAGGCCCTATCTTTCAGTAAAGGTTGCCAGGCCTGTGCGGCATTGAGTTTGTCATATTTTATTTTACTTCTATTGTTAGAAGTCCAGATTTTAAGCATTAGGTAAAACCATTTAATAAACTCCCAGCTGTTCATCCTGAACATCTTAGGAATACTTTTAAGTCCCTTATAAAATTGAGCTTTATCGGTATCCGGGAAAATTCCGAAATCAATGGGGCGCGAGAGGGCCAAATCATAAATGCTTCCTTTTTCATTAAAAGGAATATGCTGCATTAAATCAAAAGTATTATGATACCAAGGTCCCATGCCGTGCCAAGAATACTCCGTCGGCATGTTGTTTTGACTAAGCTGGGAACTTCTAAAAAACCCACCCGGCTGAACGTTAACTTCATACACCGAAATGGTATATCCTAACTGGGCTAATTCATGGGCAGCAGTTAATCCAGCTATGCCAGCTCCAAAAATGACTATAGATTTCATTTTTATAAACCTCGCTGTGCAAAACTCTCGCTGTTGTCATGATTAACAGGCCACTTCACAGGCTGGCATGAGCTCAGATTTTTTCTTGGGCAGCTTATTTCATTAGAATGGTTCAGCATTGTCAGAACTGCCAGCGCAGACCGCCGCCCCAACCAAATTCGGAATGCCATTGGCCGATCAGGGAAAAGTGCTTGTCCAGCAGGTAGCTTGCACCCGCCCGGATTTCCCACTGTTCGCCGGTGTCATATTCGGCCTCCGAAAAAATAGCGAGTCGCGGCGTGAGTTCCAGGTGCCTGCCGACGGCGAATTGGAATTCACCGGCGGTGTCCACCCACACGCGGGACGCGATATTGAGGGGCAGCAGATAGCGCAGGCCGAGAACACCCTCGTGTTTTTCAAAGCGATTGTCGGTGCCTTCGAGATCGACTCCGGCAAAGACGCTGGCAAAGCGGTTCAGGTAGTAATCGTAGGAGGGTGTGACCTCCCACTCCACGTCGTCAACGCGTTGCCACCCGGCCTGCCATTCGGTGGAGAAAATGTGCCGCGTGTTGGCATAAACCAGTACCCCCTGAGCCATCTGCGACAGCATATCCACCTGACCATAAAGATGGAACGGGTCATGGTAGAGTCGCTGGCGGACGGCGGCGGTGGCCGCATCGGGCGTGAAGCCCTGATAGTGCACCACCCGCGCCATGCCGCTTTCCATGTGATAGAGCAGGTGGCAGTGGAAAAACCAGTCGCCGAACTCTTCTGCCGCAAATTCGATCACGGTGGTTGTCATGGGGGCGACATCGACGGTGTGTTTGAGCGGTGAGTATTCCCCCTGGGCGTTGAGCACGCGGAAGAAATGCCCGTGCAGATGCATCGGGTGATGCATCATGGTGCGATTGATCATGATGAAGCGCACGACTTCACCGCGTTTGATTTCAATGTGATCGGCTTCGGAGAGCGGTTTGTTGTTCAGAAACCAGACGTAACGCTCCATGTCTTCGTCGAGGGTCAGTCGGATTGCGCGGACGGGCTTGTGTGAATCGAAGGCGGTGGGCTGCAAGGCGCGCAGCTTGTCGTAAGGCGGCCAGGGACGTTCGGGGCTCATACCGTCGGCGGCCAGCGGGGCTTTCGAACTCACATCTTCAGCGAGCAGCCCGAGCCAGGTGCTCCTGGGGGCGGCGGGTTGCTTGTGGGAGACCATCCCCGGTTTATCGTGGCCATCGGTGGCCGCGTCCGTTGGTATTGTTTCCTGCGCCATTTCACCCATGTCGTGGCCCCCCGCATGCACCATCGCGGGTGCGGAGGTCATGGCGGCATGGTTCATTTCACCGGTGTCCTGTGCCATGGCGCCGTGACCCATTTCCGCCATTCCATCCATGCCATTCATGCCCGGTTGGTCGAACTTGCCGGCGTGCACTTCGTTGCCGGGCATACCCATCGAGCCGCCCGGAGTTAACGCCAACACGCGTTTGAGCGAGAGACCGCCCATGCTGGAATAGAGATTTGGATAGGGGATATCCGCCGCGGCGTGCCGTGGCCCGGTGCCAAGCCACAACGAGGCCTGACCTGATCCATCATGGGCCGTGGCGCGAAATTCGTAGCTGCCATCCGCCGGCATCGTGATGATTATGTCATACGTTTCGGCCACGCCGATCAGTAGCCGCTGTTCGGCAAAAGGTTGGACCGGTTGCCCGTCCGCTGTGATGATCTGCAGCGGTCCTCCGGCAAACTGTACATAGAAGAAGGTGGAGGCTGAACCCGCAATGATCCGGAGCCGAATTTTTTCACCCGGCTGGGCGGCGAGGGACTGTTGCTGAGCACCGTTGAGGAGAAAGCGATCATAGTAAACATCGGCAAGGTCCATGGGCGGCATGCGCTGGAGTTCACGTGAAAAATACGCGCCCAGCATGCCCAGCCGCGCCGCACCCAACACGCTTTGTCCGCTGCCTTTCCGAAGTGAATACCATTTGCTGCCGCGTTTGAGGGTGTGGAGCACCGAGCTCTCATCCTCGTCCGTCCAGTCGGACAACACTATGACATGATCGCGGAGACGGTCAAACGTGGTCTCGTCCTTTGGGACGATGACCAGCGCCCCATACAGGCCACGCTGTTCCTGGAGCATGGTATGGCTGTGATACCAGTAGGTGCCGGATTGGCGCAGATCGAACTCGTAGATGAAGGTCTTACCCGGCGCGATTGGTGGATACGTCACGAAGGGTACGCCGTCCATGGCATTGGGCAGCAGGATTCCATGCCAGTGAATCGACGTCTCCTCGTCCAACTGGTTGTGGACGCGAATCACGGCGTGATCACCCTCGGTGAAACGCAGGGTTGGCCCCGGCAGCTGTCCATTGACGGTGAGTGCTTTCACCGGCTGGCCGGTGAAGTTCACCTCCTGCCGGGCAATGGTGAGGTCGTATTCCACCGTCGCCGCCGACACTATCGTCACCGGCACAAACAGCGCCAGGCAGCCAAATAGCGCCGCCACTGGTTTCATGAGTTTTGCCAGCATCCGGCGATCGCCATTTTGAGAATGGTCGGAAGTTTTCATTAGTTGCTCCAATCAGGCTGACGCCGTTTCCTTCATGATTTTAAATATCTAACTATCGTGTTTTCCACTTCCTGCGCCACCTCTTCCCTTTTTGGTGTTGGCAATATGCCGGCAGGTAAAATCCTCCGGCAGCAGGACATCTATCAGGCAGACGGGACCGCTGGTGATCAGCTGCCGCAGTTTATGGGCTGATATGAATGCGTGCATTGAGGCATAACTCCTTTCTGCGGAGTGGGCTTCTGTCGCCCGGTCGGGGCTGGGACTCACTTGACGAATGTCCCGCGCTGGTATTCCTCGAATGCTATCTTCAACTCCTCCTGGGTATTCATCACGGCAGTGACGAATTTTTCGTCTTCCCAAGAGTTCATTGAGCTGCGTTCGATCGGTTCCTGGTCAGGGAAGATGTCAAGCAGCTGCGGCCACATGTTGCCGGAAAAACTCTTGCTTTCAACAGTAGTAAGTATGGTTGGCACCTTGAATATTTTGGCGGCTTTGGCAAGCAGGAGGACGTTATTGAAGAGTGTCTGGCGGTCGATATTGGCAACCCCAAATACCATCTGGGGTTGAAAGTCGATGAAGATGACGGCGCTGTTCTGCGGGTTCAAGAGTTCGGTTTTCATGATGAACCTCCTCAAAAAACTTAATTTATCTTCTATGAATTAATAATGCAAGCCGGTTGTTACGGTAGACTATCCCATTTCCACCCAGCGTATCAAAGTAGTATTGTGGAACCGCATGCCGTTGAATCCCCAGCCGAGTCGCCACCACATTACGGTAAAGGTGCTCTCAAGATCAGGTTCCTCTCGGGAATCTATACACGATTTCCCGAGAGGAATCAGTGACATGAGAGATTTTTAAAATTTAGTTTTTCCAGACCCATTCGCCTTTCAACTCAAGCTTACGGTCTTCCTGGAAAAAGATCACTTCATTACCATCAAACTCACCAAAGGGGACATACCATAGTTTGATGGCTACATCCAACTCGTCCGCGACAAGATCCCTTGATTTTTGGCCGGCTTTTTCAACATCCTTATAAGGGAAAGGGATCTCAAAGGACTCTTTTACAGTTTTCATCGGCGGCAGGCTGGTTTCTTTCAACATGCCACTCTTTTCGTATGGCCCTCTGCCCATCTCATCGCCTCTCCCCATCCTGCCGGGATACGGCATATAAATAACCTGTTTCTTGTAAACTTCTTTGCCGTCTTTGGTCTTAGCTGATACATCCAGTACCAGTCGGTTTGGAGTAGGTCAGCCATCCGGGATAGTGTGTCCCGCCTTATTGTACATCTCCACATCAACATAGCCAATTGGGATAACCCCTTCCGCCTTGTCCTTGCGCCAGTACATTGCCTTGGCCTGAACTTTTACGTCAACGGCCATTTTGCGCATGGCTTCGCTTCTGTACGCCTGCATGTTATGTCCGAGTCCGGACTTTTTCATGTGGCATTCCTGGCAGGATTCCGTGCCCCCTTCCGGAACATAGGCAAAAAGATAGCTGCCGTAAAGCGTGGCGCACTGGGATGGTTCCTCCATATCAAAGTTTGGCCCCTGGCCATGACATTGTCCGCAGAAGATTGATTCGCCAAGGGCTGGGGCTTTGGCCATCTTGGTGAAAGAAGGATGTTCATGTGCCCCGGTCTTTGTCCCATAAACCGTATCGGGCTGGGGAAAACCGTCAGCCCATTTATGGATGATGGCCTTTTCATTATGGCATATGGTGCAGCCGATATTGACGCTTTCAATTTTTTTCTGAAGTTCTAATTTTTTGGCAGCATTTTCCTCCGCCATCCATGCCCTGATTGTCGACACCACCTCTCTTGCCACATCGTCCGTGGCATATTGAAGTTGCGGCAAATGACATTTTGTGCAGATTGTCAGGTGTTTGACCTGAATGTCCTTGTCATCTTTAACGCCTGAGTACGGGAACCCCTTCAGGCCCTTATCCACAGCGGTCACGATGGTGGACGCGGTTCTCGGGGTGCCGAAAATTGATTTCGCATGCAATGATTCCTGCCACTGATTGAAAATCTCCTCATGACAATCCTTACATGAGGTGGAATCATAACGGGCAGCAAGTTCAGCCAGGGTCTTGGCCTTTTCCACCGCCGGTGGCTGCGCTTGCGATGCGCCGGCCATTGGCGTGGCAGCCTTCTCCGTGGCATCGGCGGTTTTGGCTGCCAATAGAGGTGTGAAAATCAGGCCCAGCATCAACGGACTGAGCAAAAAAATCTTGTTTCTTTGCATAGTGCATTCCTCCTTGTTTGGGTTAAGTTAATAATGGAAAATATCTGCCGTGGTCTACGGTGGTGCGAATGATGCGGACGCTCAACAGCTCATCGCCCCCGTTCAAAGCAATCCGCCAGACCCCGATCCCGATCTCCAAGATTTTCTCCCGTGCCGCCGAGCGTGCGGTAGGAAATCGCTCGCATAGCCTGTTGGTCAGACCGTCCACCACCCCCTCCTTAATTTTACGGAACGTGCGGCTATGCCCATGTTCGCGGGTCTTTGCCGCCGCAATAATGCGTTCCTCGGTTTATCCAGAATTGCTCTTCATGGCTTTTTCTC
>JANMTN010000041.1:0-5409 GCA_031390685.1 Desulfobulbaceae bacterium | reverse complement strand
TTGCCATTCTCAACAGTCTTATCCATGAACGTCAAAAGCTGTCTTCAGCAGATTCACAATGGCGGTGCACTCAACTATGAGCAGGCCCTGGCGATTGCCGATGGTTCTGATTTAAACGAACTGTGCCGGGCGGCGGACGGGATTTGTCGTTTTTTTCATGGCAGCTCTTTTGATCTCTGCTCCATTATCAATGCCCGTTCCGGGCGCTGTTCCGAGGACTGCCGTTATTGCGCCCAGTCGGCCCGTTATCCGGCGGCCATTGACAGCTATGAGCAGATCGAGACGGGAATTGCTCTGGAACAGGCCAGGGAAAATGACCGCCACGGTGTGCGGCGTCTGTCTCTGGTCACGGCCGGCCGGTCGGTTGCAGGCGACCAGCTTGAGAAGCTGGGGCAGTTGTACGCGGAGCTTGGCCGGGAAACAGCTCTTCTGTTCTGCGCCTCCATGGGTTTGCTGACCCGTGAGAAGGCGGAGCGCCTGGTCGCCTTCGGGGTGCGGCGCTATCACTGCAATCTGGAGAGCTGCCGCGACTATTTCCCGCAGGTGTGCACTACCCACACCTGGGAAGAGAAGGTGGAGACCATCCTTCTGGCCCGGGCTACGGGCATGGATGTCTGTTCCGGCGGCATCATCGGTATGGGTGAGAGCCGGGAGCATCGCTTGCAGCTGGCCTTTGAACTGCGGGATCTTGCGGTCATGTCCATCCCCATCAATATTCTGACCCCCATTGCCGGAACCCCCATGGCCGGAGTGACACCCATTTCCCTTCCCGAGGTCCTGCGCACCATCGCCATGTTCCGTCTTATCAACCCGCAGGCGGTTATTCGTCTTGCTGGAGGCCGTAATCAGCTCGGGCCGGATCAGTATCAATGTTTTGCCGCCGGTGCTAACGGCGCTATCGTCGGTAACTATCTGACCACGGCCGGCAACGGTCTGGAACAGGATCTGCAAGTTATTGGCAAGATGGGATTTACCTTTTAAAACAGCTTGCTCGTAAAAATCATCAACCTTCACTTCATGGATACCCAAACCCTTCTTCACTACGACCGGGAGCATCTCTGGCATCCCTACACCTCCATGGAGGATCCGCTGCCGGTTTATGCGGTGGAGTCGGCGGCAGGGGTGCGCATCCGGCTGATGGATGGCCGGGATCTCATTGACGGCATGGCTTCCTGGTGGTCGGCAATCCATGGTTACAGCCATCCGGTGCTGGTTCAGGCCCTGCAGGAACAGGCGGCCCGCATGTCCCATGTGATGTTCGGCGGTCTGACCCATACCCCGGCCGTGGAGCTGGCCAGGCTGCTGGTGGAGATGACTCCGGCTGGCCTGGACAAGGTCTTCCTGTGCGACTCGGGTTCGGTGGCAGTAGAGGTGGCCATGAAGATGGCTATCCAGTATCAGTATGCTGCCGGCCATCCCCGGCGCTGTCGTTTTCTCACCATTCGTTCCGGCTATCATGGGGACACCTTTCACGCCATGTCGGTCTCTGATCCGCAGGGAGGCATGCACCAACTTTTCGCGGGATCCCTGCCGAAATACCTCTTTGCCGACCGGCCCGAGTGTCTGTTCTCACAAGTTTGGGATGGCCGGGATATCGTATCCTTTGCCCGACTGATTGAGCAGCACCATCAGGAATTGTGCGCAGTGATTCTTGAACCCATTGTCCAGGGCGCGGGCGGCATGCGTTTTTACCATCCCGAGTATCTGCGCCAGGTGCGTCTTCTCTGCGATACCTTTGGCGTCCTGCTGATTGCCGATGAGATCGCCACCGGTTTTGGCCGCAGCGGGGCCCTGTTTGCCTGTGATCATGCCGGGATCAGCCCCGATATCATGTGTCTGGGCAAGGCGCTGACCGGCGGAACCATGACCCTGGCCGCAGTCCTGGCCACATCCGAGGTTGGCCGGGGTGTCTCCCGGGGGACGCCCGGTGTCTTCATGCATGGCCCAACCTTTATGGCAAATCCCCTGGCCTGTCATGTCGCCTGCGCCTCCATCCGGCTTCTGCTGGAATCTGACTGGCGGCAGCAGGTTGGCCGGATTGCCCAGTTGCTGGAACAGGGGCTGGCACCGTGCAGGGAGCTGGCACAGGTAGAGGATGTCAGGGTGCTGGGCGCCATCGGCGTGGTGGAGATGAAAGAGCCGGTGGCTATGCAGGAGATGCAGGCAGCCTTTGTCGAGCGCGGGGTCTGGGTGCGGCCCTTTGGCCGTCTGGTCTATGTGATGCCGCCCTATTGTATCACCGCCGAAGATCTGCAGATCCTGACGGAGGCCATTGTCCAGGTGGTGGCGGCTGAGGGGCGGGCATGAGTGCTGATTACCAGGAAGAGCTGACCCGGCTTCAGAAAAGCGGGCGGTTGCGTCAGCTCAGGCCCCTTGCCGGTCGCAGGCGTTGCCGTGTCCACTACCAGGGAAGAGAGCTGCTGAACCTGACCTCCAATGATTATCTGGGTCTGGCCGGAGATGCCTCTCTGCTTCGCCGCTTTTATGAGGGGATGGATACGGGGAGCCTGCTTGATGGCTATGGTCTGGGCGCCGCCTCTTCGCGGCTGCTTACCGGCGATACGGATCTGGCTCATTACCTGGAGCAGGATCTGGCCGCGGCCTATGCAAGGCCTGCGGCCCTGCTCTTCAATTCAGGCTATCATGCCAATATCGGCATCCTGCCGGCCCTGCTTGGCAAAAATGATCTGATCCTTTCTGACAAGCTGAATCATGCCTCCATCCATGACGGCATGCAGCTCTGCCGGGCCGTTCATAAACGTTTTGCGCATCGTGACTATGACCAGCTGGAGCGTCTGCTGGCCACACATCGCCACCGCTATGAGCGGGCGGTGATTGTCAGCGAATCGGTCTTCAGCATGGATGGCGACGTGGCCGACCTTGTCCGGCTGGTGCAGTTAAAAAAAGAGTTTGATGCCATGCTCTATGTGGACGAGGCCCATGCGGTTGGCCTCTATGGCGCCAGAGGGCTGGGCCAGGCGGAAGAGCAGGGGGTTGTAGCTGATATCGATCTGCTGATGGGCACCTTCGGCAAGGCCTTTGCCTCCATCGGGGCCTTTGTCATCTGCGGTCAGGATATCCATGACTATCTGGTCAATTACAGCCGGCCGCTGATCTTTACCACGGCCCTGCCGCCGGTGGTGCTCAATTGGAATCGCTTTGTCTTCCAGCAGCAGCCGGCCATGGCCGAACAGCGGCGTCATCTGGCCGCATTGGCGGGGCAATTGCGCCAGGCCTTGCAGCAGTATGGCCTGCCCACCGCTGGAGATACCAATATCATCCCGCTTATTATCGGCGGCGATCAGGAAACGGTGCTTCTTGCCGGCAAACTGCAGGACCAGGGCTTCCTGATCTTTCCGGTGCGTCCACCCGCTGTCCCGGAAGGTACGGCCCGTTTCCGTCTGTCTCTGACTGCGGATATGACGTGGCAGGATCTCCAGGGGCTCCCCGGGATCCTGGCAGGAGAGATTGCCGCCAGCCGGCAGGGCCTTGGGTCCGGGAGATGAAAAGCGCCTGGCTGCACCAGCACCAGCATGAGCAACTGATCATCTTCTGTAATGGCTGGGGCATGGATGCCGCTCCGTTTCTGCCCCTTGTTGCCAGGGACTATGATGTCCTCATGCTCTTTGATTACCGTGATCTGACCCTTGACTGTGATCTCGCAACCCTTTTCAAACAATATCAAAAAACCTTTCTTGTCTCCTGGTCCATGGGGGTGTGGGCTGGACAGCAGATCTTCCAGCCCTGGTCGTATTGCCTGCAGCGTGCCATTGCCATCAATGGTACCCTTTGTCCCATCCATGATCAGTTCGGCATTCCCGTGCAGCTCTATGGCGCCACCCTGGAACAGTTCAGTGAGACCACCCGTCTCAAGTTTTATCGCCGCATGTGCCGGGATCGCCAGACCTTCAATGCCTTTCTTGACAATCAGCCGCAGCGATCCGTTAAAAATCAGGGTCTGGAACTCGCGGCCCTGCAAGGGCTGGTGACCTGTCATCCAGCAGAGACCGCGATCTATACCCATGTCGTGATCGCCGACCAGGACCTGGTGGTGCCCGCCGCCAACCAGCTTGCCTTCTGGCAGGGGCGAGAGGTCCGTCGGATCGAGGGTCCTCATTTTCTCTTTTATCGTTGGAATACCTGGGATGAACTGGTGGGCACGGTGTTATGATAAAGGCTCCCATGATTCTGAATAAGGATAAGATCGCCAACTGTTTCCGGCAGGCCATGGCAACCTACGACCTCCAGGCAACGGTGCAGAGGCTGGTGAGTGCACGGCTGCTGGAACTTGCCGGGCAGATTCCGGCTATCAGTTATGAGCGGGTGCTCGAGATCGGCTGCTGTACGGGGATGCTGACCCAGATGCTCTGCCAGCAACAGCGGGTGAAAACCCTTTTTCTCAATGATCTGGTTCCTGATTTTGCAGCTCCTGTCATGGCCAGGATTCCAGGGGACAGAATGCCGCATCTCCAGCCTGTTTTTGGCGATATCGAAACCATTGAGCTTCCGGACAGGTTAAGCCTGGTCCTGTCCAGCGCCACCTTCCAGTGGCTGACGGATCTGCCGGTCTTCCTTCATCGTCTGGCCCAGGCGCTGCGTGAGGAGGGTTTCCTTGCTTTTTCTATTTTTGGCCCTGGTACTCTCGCGGAGTTCACGGAACTAACCGGGGTCGGCCTTGATTACCGCAGTCCTGAACAGATTGCCGTCTTGCTGGAAAGAGATTTTTTCCTGGAACAGACAGCAACCGATCAGGACCGGCTGTTGCTGCCAACCCCCAGGGATGTCCTGCATCATCTGCGGGCTACCGGAGTGGGCGGGGTGCGTGATTATCGCTGGACGAAAGCCGGACTCCGGCATTTTGAGCAGGAGTATCGGGTCCGTTTTGGTGCAGCGGGCGGCGTTCCCGTGACCTATGCCAGCACCTGTTTTATTGCCCGAAAAAAATAACCTGTCGAGCCCCCTGCAAAAAGGCACTGTCTTCTCAGGGCTTACCCAAATGTAACGTTCTTTCTGTTCCTATTATCGAAAATAAACACGTTCTCATCTCGTCCTAATGCAGGGTAATTGCCGGCGGAGGGTTTTTTGCTCGCGGAAAAATTGGTCATTGTTGCACCAGGGACAGACCTCTTCGCAACCATGCAGGATTTTGTGGCAGAGTTCGCCGGTGGCGTCATAACCGGTACGTTGCGTTGAGTTGCTGGATAATCCCTCTGTCCGGATAGCTCATCACCTGTTTCGTTTATAAATCAAGCGTTAACATTGCCGCTTTGCTGGCTTTGTTTTTCGCCCCAGTGCCTATTCAGGGGAAGGTGATGAGCTATCCGGACAGAGGGATCTCCAGCAACTCAACGCAACGTACCGGTTATGACGCCACCGGCGAACTCTGCCACAAAATCCTGCATGGTTGCG
>JANMTN010000338.1:0-3469 GCA_031390685.1 Desulfobulbaceae bacterium | reverse complement strand
TGCCCGCCGTGTGATCGAATGCGCATCCACGCCACAAGGCCCACCACAAAATCATAATAGCGATGATCTCAGGCCGGTCGTTATGATTTTCCATCCGGGGCAATCACCGTCAGCCGGGTAGCAGATTTCTTTCCTGCCTTCCGGCAAAAGGCCTCAAGACCCGTCTGATCATCGTGTCCCATATAGACAAGGACACTGCCGGCCACGAGATGAGCACCTGCCTCAAGGCCGGATAGCAGTCTCACTCAATTGAAAAGAACGGATGGAAGATGTGCCGTGCCAGGTAAAGGCCAGCAGGGTCGTGAGGGTAATCAGAAGCAGACTTGGATACAGTTGCCAGATATGACGTTTGTGGTGCATGGGAATCCCTTTTCTTTGATTGAAGTCACAACACACTTCAACACAATACCAAGGGATTGTTAGAATATGAATAGCAAGAGAAAATATTTTCTTCGCTGTCCATGAAGCGACTCAGCGCGGCAATCGGAGGCCCGGTTACCGCGCTGAGCAGGTACCTCTTTGCTTATTCTTTCCAGTCCGGACGAAGATGGAGTTCAGTAAGCTGCTTCCTGGCAACGGAAGCCGGGGCGTCAGTGAGCGGACAGGTTGCCTTCTGGGTCTTGGGAAAGGCGATAACATCGCGGATGGATTCGCTGCCGGTGATCAGCATCATCAACCGGTCCAGTCCAAAGGCCAGGCCCCCATGGGGCGGGGCTCCAAGCTCAAGAGCCCGGAGCAGGAAACCGAATTTGTCCATGGCCTCTTCTTCGGCAATGCCCAGGACAGAAAGCACCCGGCTCTGCATGGCCCGCTGATGGATACGAATGGAGCCGCCGCCGATTTCCGTGCCATTCAAGACCAGATCATAGGCCCGGCTGTACACGGAACCCGGCTCGGTCTCCAGTTTAGCCTCGTCCTCTTCTTTGGGCGCGGTAAAGGGATGATGCAGGGCCTGATACCTCTTTTCCCGCGCGTCATACTCAACCAGGGGAAAATCGGTGACCCAGACAAAGTTGAAGACACCAGTCTTCAAGAGACCAAGACGCCTGGCCAGCTCCAGCCGCAGTTCTGACAGCACCTGCAGGACCACCGCCTTTTTATCGGCACCAAAGAAGAGCAGATCGCCCTCTTCGGCATCAAGGGCCCGGCTCATGGCTGCCCGTTCCTCATCGCTGAAGAACTTGGCGATGGGCGACTGCCACTCGCCTTTCTCCTTCATCTTCACCCAGGCCAACCCCTTGGCCCCGAACTGGGCCACGTATTCGGTCAGATCATCGAGATCCTTACGGGACATGGCAGCACAACCCTTGGCGTTAATGGCCCGCACGGTTCCGCCCTCATCAGCAATGGCGCGGAAGACCTTGAAACCGCAGGTGCGGGCGATTTCCGTCAGATCAGTGAGTTCAAAACCAAAACGGGTGTCAGGACGATCCGTGCCGAAACGACGGACCGCCTCGTCATAGGTCATCCGGCCAAAGGGCGGGGCCACATCAAGGCCCAGGGTCTCTTTAAAGAGTTTAGCGATCATCCCCTCGGTGATTTTAATGATCTGCTCTTCATCGACAAAGGAAAGCTCCATATCGATCTGGGTGAATTCCGGCTGACGGTCAGCCCGCAGATCTTCATCGCGGAAACACTTGACGATCTGGTAATAGCGATCCATGCCCGCCACCATCAGCAACTGCTTGAAGAGCTGGGGCGACTGGGGCAGGGCATAGAACTTGCCGGCGTTGACCCGGCTGGGCACCAGATAATCCCGCGCCCCCTCCGGGGTGGAGCGGGTGAGCATCGGGGTCTCAACCTCAAGGAAGGCATTATCATTGAGATAGGTGCGGATGGACTGCACCGCCTTATGACGCATGACCAGCTTGGCTGCCATGGCCGGACGCCTCAGATCCAGATACCGGTATTGCAGACGCAGGTTCTCAGAAATCTCAGCCTCCTCATCGAGCGGGAAAGGCGGGGTCTCGCTGGTGTTCAGAATCCGCAGTTCATCGACAATGATCTCGATCGCGCCGGTCGCAAGCTTGGGATTTTCCATCCCGGCCAGCCGGGCCGTAACCCTGCCCCGCAGGGCCAGCACCCATTCACTGCGGACCTGATGCGCCTTGGCATGGACCTCCGGGTTGATCTCCGGATTAAAGACCACCTGGGTTAAACCATGACGGTCACGCAGATCAATAAAGATGACGCCGCCATGATCACGTCGGCGCAACACCCAACCCATGAGCACAACTTCCTCACCGATATTTCCCTTGCCAAGATCGTTGCAGAAGTGAGTCCTGCATAAATTTCCCATTGATTCCATGAGGTTCTCAAATATAAGTAAAATTTTTATGAAGATTTAAGCTGAAGAATCAGGGTCTGCACCGTTGTTGCCTCATCCTGCCACACGATCTCCTGTTGCTGCTGGGTAGTCATGTTCCTGATGATCGCCTTGCCGGCGGCAAGTTCATTTTCTCCCAGAATCAGGACATGGGCTGCGCCAAGCTTGCCTGCCTGTTTCATCTGACTCTTCAGGCTTCGGCCCTCCAGATCCATGGCTACCCGCATCCCGCTCGCACGCAAGGCATGGGTCAGGCCAAAGGCATGGCGTGACGGCTGCTCGCCAATGCCGGCCACAAAGAGATCTACCCCGGACGATGAGGCCTGCGCCCCTTGCTGTTGCAGCAGGAGAACGAGACGTTCCATGCCAAGTGCAAAGCCAATGCCGGGAACCGAAGGCCCGCCCAGTTGTTCAACCAGGCCATCATAGCGGCCACCGGCCCCAACTGCGGCCTGGGCGCCAAGATCACCGGTGATGAATTCAAAGGTGGTGCGGGTATAATAATCAAGGCCGCGCACCATGAATTTATTCAGGATGTACTGCACACCAAGCTGGCCAAGGCCCTCCTGCACCCCGCTGAAATGATCAGCACAATCAGCACAGAGATAGTCCTGCAGAGATGGGGCCTCAAGCACCTGCTCCCGGCACTTGGGGTTTTTACAGTCAAGAACCCGCAAGGGGTTGGTGGCGCTCCGTCTCTTGCAGTCATCACAAAGCGCCTGGTGACGGTCATCCAGAAAGGCGAGAAGGCTTACGCGGAACCCGGGACGGCAGACCGGGCAGCCAAGAGAATTCAGCTCCAGACTGACAGAGAGGCCCAATTCACCGAGCAGCATGGCACCCATGGCCATCATCTCGGCATCAACTCGTGGGCTGATTGATCCCAGCACCTCGACATCCATCTGATGAAACTGGCGAAGCCTGCCCTTCTGCGGCCGTTCATGGCGGAACATGGGGCCAATAGTAAAAAGGCGCTGCACCGGTTTCTGCACATGCAGTCCATGCTCGATATAGGCCCGCAGCATCGAGGCCGTTGCCTCCGGCCGCATGGTCACCTGCTTGTCAACAAAGGTGTACATCTCTTTTTCCACAATATCCGTTGACGCACCTATAGCGCGGGCAAAAAGATCGGTCTTTTCGAGA
>JANMTN010000328.1:0-2825 GCA_031390685.1 Desulfobulbaceae bacterium | reverse complement strand
GATTGAGCAGCAACGTCTCATACTGGGCCTTGGACACATCGATGTAGGCCTGGGTGACCTCGTAGTTGTGGCGCATATCGATCAGGTTCTGGTCGGCGCGGATGTGATACGTGCTGTAGATAAAGGTGCAGAAAAGAACCGCAATGGTCAGAGACAAAGGTATCAGTATCCTGCGACGAATCGGTTCTTCAGGGTTATGCTTCATATTGCAAGACAGTCGGGGGTGATGTTTTTAAGTTTTTGATAGGGTGAGAAGTGATACTTAGATATTGCAAACAACCGACAAAAGGATATTAAAAAGGTCATATCATCAAACGGTTAACAACGGAATTAAATCAAAAAGGAGATCACCTTTTTATGAACGCATAAGAATAACAACCGCAGAGTCCGTATGTCACCCAAAAAAAACATCATCCCTTGATCACCGCCAGAGGACGCAGGGCCACCAGCACCTCCACCAGATCAAGCTGATTGCCAATCACCTCATCGATATCCTTATAGGCGCCTGGCGCCTCATCCAGATCACCGGCCGAACGGACGGCATGGAGAATCCCCTGGTCATCCATCCGTTTCTTTTCCCGCTCCAGATCAAGCTGCCGCTGGGCCTGTTTACGTCCCATTTTTCTGCCGGCGCCATGGGCACTCGATTCAAAACTGTCCCTGTTCCCCTTGCCCTTGACGATATAACTGGGACTCCCCTGCGATCCGGGGATAATGCCGATCTCCCCGGCCTGGGCCCTGGTTGCCCCTTTGCGATGCACCAGGACATGCTTGTCAAAATGAAACTCCATGGCCGCATAATTATGGGCAATATTGATCATCGGCTCAAAAAACACCGGCTGGACCACTGACAAGAGGGCATCCTTGACCCGCTCCATCATCATCTTCCGATTGGCAAAGGCGAAATCGACACAGTAGTTCATTTCATGCAGATAGGTCTGACCGGCGGTACTGGTAATGGGTAAAAATGCCAGTTGCCAGCTGGTTGGAATTTTTGATCCCCACTGCCTGTTCAGATCCATGGCCAGGTGATTATAATGATTGGCGACCTTGAAACCAAGATGGCGGCTGCCGGAATGGACCATGAGCCAGACATGCCCATCATCACCCTTCTGGATCTCAATAAAATGATTTCCACCCCCCAGGGTCCCGAGTTGGGTGAGTGCCGATTGATATTCCCCGGCGATCACGGGCAGCTCATCGAGCGCGACATCGGCCTTGGGCATCAACCGTGGATCCTGCTTTTTCTTATGATGATTGAAACCAAGGGGAACCGTCCGTCTGATCTCGGCCAGCACCCTTTTCAATTGATCTGTGGAAATGGTGATAAGGGAAGTACGTACGGCACACATGCCGCATCCGATATCCACCCCGACCGCATTGGGGATCACCATCTCTTCCGAGGCCATCACCCCGCCAATGGGCATGCCATAGCCCTGATGGGCATCCGGCATCACCGCCACATGCTGAAAGATGAAAGGCAGATTGGCAAGATTTCTGGCCTGTTCGAAGGCCCCGGATTCGATATCGTCAAGCCAGAGCTTTATCGGTAGTTTTTCTGTGGTAATGACCTTTTTCATCGGAAAGCACCCCTCCTTTGACCAGGCATTGAAAACAGGAAATGAAAACTACGAGGTTTTTTTACGCAGGATGCGGGTATCTCCGATCCGGATAGTCAGTTTGATCTTGTCAAAATACTCAAGCAAGGGAATGGAGAACTTCCGGGTCAGCCCGGTCAGCTCCTTGAAGCGCGGGGCATCAATCTCCCCTTCCCGGCTGATGAAGGCCGTGATATCCTGGGCCAGTGTATTGATGGTGTCGACGTGATAATAGAGGCTCTCACTGATCTTGACCAACCTGCCCTGCCGCAGCAGCAGGGCCAGCACCTCTTTGACCATGCCTTCCGGGGCGTCAGCAAAATGCTCCCCGCTCTCGCGGATGGTGGCGGTGGCCAGCCCTTTCTGCCGATACCACTCCTCCAGATCGCGCTGCAAGGCCTTCTCATCCGCCTGCAGGGCCACTCGGTGGGTGGTGAGCCGCACCTCCGACTCTTCCAGCACCACCAGTTCCTTTTTCAGCAGTTCCCCCAAACAGAACTGAAAGACCTTCTGCTCCACCCGTCTGCCAAGACTTGAGCGCAACTCTTCTTTCGACAGGCCGCTCTGCAGAGGGTTGTCACGATGAAAAGCGGCAAGGTTGGCGAGCAGAGTCTCTTCCACACCGTCACTCACCATTCTGGCCAGATAGCGCTGGGCCGCGGAATCGACCACCACGATCTTGCGGGTGGAAAGCGGCGCGTTCATGACCTTCTTCAGCTGCTTGCCAAAGATTCCGAGACGAATGGCGAGTTCATCGGCGGTCAATCCGGTGGTATGGCTCTCCTCGAGAAAAAGGAGCATCTGCTCTTCAACAGTTCCCTGTTGCAGGACCTGGAAAACCTCGGCATTGAGGCTCCGGTCCTGTTCTGTGGCCCGTTTCCGCTTCCGTGGCGGCTGGTTCCCCAGCACCCGGCCGCCGCCAATGGTCGTAGCCGGAGAATAGCTGCGCACCACATACCTATCCCCTGGCCAGACGGCAACAGGTACCTCAAAAAGAAGCTGCACCGCAGTCTCGTCGCCCGGCATCAATTCATCCTGTACCAGCAGGGATATGCGGCCCATGACCTCGGCCGTCCCCAGATGAATGCGCACTCTGGTCCGGTGCTTGAGTGGTTTTTCATTGCCGGCCAGATAGAGGAATTCGCAGTCGAGCATATACCCTGCCTGAAGACAGCCGGGAGTGGCCGCCACCATCCCCCGTTCAATAATGGCGGTATCGACCCCCTG
>JANMTN010000279.1:0-5767 GCA_031390685.1 Desulfobulbaceae bacterium | reverse complement strand
GGGTGTTGCTGCCCTCGGGCATTGCCTTGCGTGGTTTTTTTGCTTATTTTATTACGGCACCTTATGCCGCTTCAAGGAAACAGCCAATCGTTTCCGGCTTTTTCCTTGAGTGGCGTCTTGCGAATAACAACACACAAGACGCCGTACCTGCCAGCACCTACCACCATCAATCATTGGCATGATCAGTAAGATAACGGGCCACACCGGCCGCCGTCGGGGTCATGGCATCATCACCCTTTTTCCAGTTGGCCGGACAGACATCTCCATACTGCTCGGTAAACTGCAGGGCATCAAGAACACGCAGGGTCTCATCGACACTTCTGCCCAACGGCAGATCATTGACCACCTGACTGCGGACCACTCCGTCCTTATCAATAAGAAACAAACCACGCAAGGCAATGCCCGAGGGCAGCAACACCCCATAGTTCTGAGAGATACTTTTATCCAGATCGGCAACCAGAGGAAACTGGACATTGCCGATGCCACCGGCCGTAATGTCCGTATTCTTCCAGGCAAGATGGGTAAAATGAGAGTCAACCGATATACCTACTACCTGACAGTTCCGCTCCTTAAACTGGCCAAGGGTCTTGTTGAAGGCCAGGATCTCGGACGGACAGACAAAGGTGAAATCCAGGGGGTAAAAAAACAGCACAACATACTGGCCGCGCAGAGCGGAGAGAGTGAACGCCTCATTGAAGGAATTATCCGGCATTACCGCAATGGCTTTAAAATCTGGAGCTTCATTGGTTACAAGTGGTTTCATCATACTGTTTTTCCTTATTTTGTTAAGAGTAGTTCATTAATTTATCAAATTTCAACAGGGCCCTGCTCAACCCTTCATGGCCGTCCGGCCTGCAGCGGTAATATCATATTTACAACGCTCCGGACTGTCAACATAGCCTTTTTTCTTAAAATCAGTAATCCAGGAGCTGACCATCTTGGCATCAAGACCAGTGGCTGCCGCAAGATCTTTGGCAACACAAGGGTCATCACAATCAGCCAGGGCCTGCAAAACCTTTTTTTGCTCATCACTAAGCATTTTTTTCGTGCATCCACATCCCATCGTCTCTTCTCCTTTCATCACTCTGTTTTTTTTCTGACAGCGGGGACACAGTCCAAAAAATTCTAACCTGCGTCCTATTATAATATACCCATCCACCACATGTGAAGGACAATCTTCTTTTTCCCCCTCTAAAAGCACATTCTCTACTTTGTGACATTGCACACAGGAGACATGATCATGGTCAACCACATCACTGTCAAAACGCTTCTGACGGCCACTCACCTCGAGCCTGGCAATCACGCCAGTCTCCGCCAGAAGTTCGAGATTCCGGTAAACCGTGGCCAAACTGATTCGTGGCATTTTTTTCCTAACGATCCCATACAGCTCATCAGCGGTCATATGCTGTCTGCTTTTCTGCAATTCCTGAAGAATTATTTCACGCTGGCTGGTCATTCGTACTGGCATCAATTTCCCCTTAATAGGAATTAATATCAAAAATAAATGATAACCATTACCAAATCAAGCATTAATTTTACAGTGGCCAAAAATAAATACCAGTCCCTTCATTCAGATGCACGATCCGGCCGGAACAGCAATGGGGACAGCCGCTGGCGGTGGTGCCCGTTGGACAGTGAAGAGAGGTTATACAGGAGATGAAATTACAGGAGACGAAAAGATGCACCCTGGCAGAGGCAGAGCGGCTCGGCCGAGGTGGCTAATGAGGGGGATGGCTAAGCGTAGCGATAGCGGAGATCCTGATGGAGCATGGGTTCCAGGGTGGCGTCAAATAACGCGCGCTGGCAGTCCACCTGGGACATGTGGCCGTTACGCTGGAAGGCCATGGCCCGGCAGCCGCCGAAGCAGAGGGGGAGGTAGACGCAGTCGTTACATTGCGTCTCACTCTGCCAGTGGTCAAGACACCAGGTCTGTTGCCAGCCCTGGGCCATGCCCTGCCGGATATCGCCGCAGGCAAACTCCGGGTGACCGATCAGGGTGACGCACTTGTAGATAGTCCCGTCGTGGTCGACGGTGAAGGCGTCGTCGAGATCGACCATGCAGAAGCTATGGGTAAGTTTGGGGAAGGTGTAGCCCCGTTGCAGGATCTCCTCGCGCAGGACAAGCGAGGTCGAGTGCACCCAGGGCTCATCGTTGGAGCAGCAGCCGCCGGTGAATTCCGGGTTGGCGAACTGATCGTTGATCTGCATGACCGGATAGAACTGGACGCTGCCGAAATCATCGGCGACAAATCCCCTGGCGGCCAGGGCATCGAGCAGGTCGGGAAAAACCTGGTAATTGTCGGCGGTGTAGTTGCCGCTCAGAGTAATGCCAAAGAGGCCCCGGCAGGCCAGGAGATTGTCAACGATGACCGACCAACTCCCCCGCCCGTCCTTGCAGGGCCGGAAGCGGTTGTGGTTGGCCGCTGTCCCGTCGATGGTGACCTTGACGCTGACCAGGCCCAGTTCCACCAGCTCCTCCGCCACTGCCCTGGTCAGCAGTGAGCCGTTCGTGACCAGGGTGAATTCAAATTTTCCGCCCAGGACCTTGATAGCGGGCTGGAGACGTTCGGCCAGAGAGCGGATGCGCCGGGTATAGAGCAGCGGCTCGCCGCCATAGAAATCGAGAACCAGACGTTTCTTCTTGCCGGCAATGAAACGGGCCACCAAAGAAGCCACCAGTTGATCGGCGACGGCGTCGCTCATGGCGGCCGCCCCCTTGAGGCTGCCCTCGTAGCAGTAGACGCAGGCGAAATTGCAGGCCATGCCCAGGATCACCGAGACCCGCAGATTGGGGTTCAGTCGATTGAGTTCCCGGAGATAGCCGCCCATCTCCTGCTGCTCGCGGGCCGGGTCGTCCACCACCATGGAGAGTCTGGCCAGGGAGGCGGTCAACTCGGGGCCGGCGCTGTTGTCCCGCAGGGCGGCCAGGGCCTCGGCGGTGACAATGGCAAGGCCACAGGTCCGGGTGGAAAAGAACAGCCGTTTCTCCGGTTGGCCGGGCACGGGGAAGATCTTCAGGTAATGGGAAAGGGGCATGGCGGGACTCAGGAAAAGGCCCTGAGGGACATGATCCCTCAGGGCCGGAGTTTTTGACTAACAGACCTAGATAGTCGCGTTGGCTGCAGACGAGCTTACCTTGCCACTACAACATGTACCCTCGGCAGCTACCTCTTCCAGATTCTGGCCACGATCCAGGACGATCACTACCTCATTTTTTTCCACATCCATACTGCACCTCTTGCGGTTATGGTTAAGCCAAGGACCACCATGGCCCTTGGAAAAAAGCTGTACATTCTTTGGTTCCTGACTCAAAAGCCCAGCCGCATCGCGACAGGGAATAATCCATCACAAGGGTTTTTCCTATCAGACATATTCATTGTTTATCAATACTACACTACAATAGCACTTTTACTTACGGGATGGCAAACAAAAACAGTATCCGTTTTATTCTTGCCATCCGAACCAATTTCCGATAAACAATTGCAACCTAACTCATCCCATCCCTCTTTCCCCGGTATCTCATGCCTTCCAGTTTTCCAAGCCCACACCAGCCCCCCTGGCTGCGCAACTTCCTGGCCATCTGGGCCGGTCAGTCGATATCACAGTTAAGCAGCGCCGTGACCCAGTTCGCCCTGATCTGGTGGCTGGTCCGGGAGACCAATTCCGCCCATATACTGGCTACGGCAACCATCTTCGCCCTGGCCCCGGACATCGTGATCCTGCCGCTGGTCGGCACCCTGGTGGACCGCTGGGACCGACGCGCCATCATGCTGGCGGCGGACGGCTCCATGGCGTTTCTCACCCTGGCGCTGGCCATCCTGTTCACCACCGATACCATGATCCTTCCTTGCATCTATCTCTACCAGCTGGCCACCTCGGCAGGTCGGGCCTTCCACCGCTCCGCCATGGTCGCCGCCACCCGGCAACTCGTACCGCCCAGTTTTCTCCCGCGCGTGCAGGGATTCAACACCTTCCTGTGGGGCGCATCGAGACTGTTAATACCGCCGCTGGCCGCCCTGCTCATCACTGTCGTCAACCTGCAAACCATCCTGATCATCGACGTCGCCACAGTCGCATGTTCCATGGTCCCACTGCTCTTCCTGCGCCTGCCCTGCCTCAAGGCCAACAACCAAAGCTCCTCCGCGGCGACAGACAAAGAGGGCTTCTGGCGACACCTGACTGGCGGGGTGACCTATCTGTCCGCCCACCGAGAACTCCTGGCGCTGCTGGTCTGCGTTGCTTTGGGTGGTCTGTTATTACTTCCAGCGTTTACCTACCTCCCCCTGTTGGTAAAGAACCACTTCAGGGGTGGGGCTCAGGAACTGGCCTGGCTGGAAGCGGCATGGGGTGGCGGAATTCTCTGCGGCGGCGTACTGCTCAGCCTGCGCAAAAGCGGAGACCGTCAGGTGCAGATTATGCTGACAGCGATGATCGGCGTCGGCTTGGGCTATGGCTGCCTGACCGCCCTGCCCGCCACCATGTTTTTCTGGACCCTCCCCATCATGCTGCTTATCGGCATTTTCTGCGCTGCTGCCAGCGCTCCGATCAACACCATTTTTCAGACAAAGGTGCCAGGCAATTCCCTGGGACGGGTCTGGGTCATCCATGAGCTGGTCAGCGGCATTTTCTCGCCGGCCGGCCTGGCCCTTTCTGCCCTGCTGGCCGATAGCCTGGGGGTACGAATGATTATCCTGATCTGCGGCCTGCTCTACGGCGGCAGCGCCATAATCGGTTTTTTCATCCCGGCCTTGCGGTCACTCGATCTTGACAGTTGAAGAACACAGAAAAAACATGGCCGGGTCCGGCAGACTTCCACTGCCCGCGCACAATGCAGCTGGCCAACTCTCCAAAGTCGGCGCCATCCTTGACCGCCGGCAATCCATCCCAGCCATTGGGAAACCGGAACAGCGGATATCACCAATCACGGCGCAACGCCACGTCCTTCCCAAAAAACTCATTGAGGGTCAAACAGGGACGAAAGCTTCAGATACAAATTAAAAAGGCATGGCAAAGGACAGAAAAAGGCCCTGAGGGCCATGAGCCACCATGACCCTTGGAAAAAAGCTGCGCATTCCCCACTCAAAAACTCAGACGCATCCCGGCCAGCAGCCAGCGGCCCGGCAGGGGATAATATCCAACATCAGAAGTGGCGTTGCCGTCAAGGAGGTTGTACACCTTGGCGTAGAGCTCACAGGAGAGCCAGTCGGCGCTGTAGACGGTGCGGCCCAGGCTGAGGTTCCAGATCATATCCGCCGCTTGCCCAGGCGCGCCAACCTTGTACTGGTCCCACCAGATGTAGTGACCGGCCAGCTCTCCTTTCCAGCCGATCCTGTCACGGTAGCGCAGCATCAGGTTGGCGGCGGTGGAAGGAGAGGATCCCTCCTGGACGTCCCCCGGGGTCACCAGGGTGTAGGTTCCGTTGGCGGCCAGGCTCAGGTCGTGCCAGGGGATGGTCTCCAGCTCCGCCTCGACCCCCTTGCGCTCACTGCTCCCGCCGTTTACCCAGGCTCCGGTATTGAAATCATTCATCCAGGTATCGGTGACGTGGTGGAGGAAGGCGTCGACCTTGACGCTCATAAAAGAGAGAGTGCGGTTCTCCACCCCCACCTGGAACGAAGTAACTTGCTCCGCCTTGAGCTCCGGGTTGGGGTTGTCCCAGATGCCGCCGCCGACGATGTAGGAGGAAATAGGATTCTGGAAGCCACGCGCGGCGGTGGCCCGCAGCAGGGTATCGGGCCGCAGCAGATAGGTAGCGCCCAGACTGGGG
>JANMTN010000312.1:0-23327 GCA_031390685.1 Desulfobulbaceae bacterium | reverse complement strand
ACCCCTAAATGGAGGAACTATATGGAACTGAAGGTTGAAACCAGGAACGTAGAGTTGCGAAAGGGTTGGCAGGAGAGGATTGAGGAAGAAAAAGAAAAATTGGTTCGTCATTACGCGAACTTTGTCCTCCATCTTCGTGTTTCAATTGAGGCGACAAAACACCACAAAGAGGGAGGATTCGCGCTGAAAGTGGTAGCCTCAGTGCCAAACGATACCGTTGTCGTATCCAGAAAGGGCGAGAATATGGGCACTCTTCTGGTGGAGGCATTTGATGTCCTGTCGCTGCAGTTAAAAGAAATCCTGCGCAAAAAGCGGAAAGATCAGAAGGGCCTGGATGGTGGTCTGGAGGTTGATAGTGTTGGGATTGTGCGCAAGGTATCACCTTTTGAGTCATATGGATTCATTGTTACCCCGGATGAGCGGGAAATTTATTTTCACGAAAATGCCTTGAAGGACATCGCCTTGGATCAGTTGCAAGAAGGGGACGAGGTCACATACGGCGAAACTACAGGCGATAAAGGACCGCAGGCCTCTTGGGTGCGAGTTGCCAGATAGTTTAAAATAAAGCAGACAATAGAGCAGGGGTCCGGCATGGAAGAATTCTGTGCCGGACCCTTTTTCATTGCTGATGGGAGCCCTTTTTTATTCTTCTTGTGAGAAAGGGGCGGCAGTGGTAGAAGGCGTTTTTATGTATTTTTTCAGGTTTTATTTTTCTGAATGATGTTTTACGGGGGGTTTTTTATGTCTTTGCAGCAACCGGAAATCGAGGCGGAATATTTCAGTCTGTCTGAGCAGGATATTTTTGTAAGGATTGCTGAGAGGAAAAAAGAGCTGGCTGGCCGTCTGCTCATTCTCTGCCATCATTATCAGCAGGAAAATATGGTCCGGTTCGCTGATCTTATCGGGGATTCGTTGAAACTTGCACGTGAGGCTGCAGCGATCCATGATCGGGAATTTATCATCTTCTGTGGCGTTCATTTTATGGCCGAGTCTGCCGATATCCTGGCTCAACCCCATCAGAAGGTGATGCTGCCCCATCTTCATGCCGGTTGCCCTATGGCTGATATGGCGACGGTAGGTGCGGTCACTATGGCCTACCGGGAGCTGATGCAGGCAGGAATTGTTCAGGATGAAGTGGCCCTGGTGCCAGTGACTTATGTGAATTCATCGGCCGCAATCAAGGCCTTTGTGGGAGAAAGGGGTGGCTCGGTGTGTACCTCTTCCAATGCTGAGCGTGTTCTCGCCTGGGCCTTGGCCAAGGGTGAAAAGGTTTTTTTCTTTCCCGATGAACACCTGGGCCGGAACTCGGCGGTGGCCCTTGGCATACCAGAGAATCAGGTTTGTGTCTGGCGTCGGGGGGAGCTTCTGGGCGGCAACAGCGTGGAGGAGTTGCGGCGGGCCAGGATCCTGCTCTGGGATGGTTATTGTGAAGTTCACATGCGGTTTTTGCCTGATCATGTGCGCCGTTGGCGCCTGTTTGCGCCGGATATTCGGATTATGGTTCACCCAGAGTGTGCACATGATGTTGTCCGGATGGCTGATCAGTATGGATCAACAGAGGCAATTATTTCCGCAGTCAACAAGTCGCCATCCGGCAGCAAGTGGGCCATCGGCACCGAGATGAATCTCGTAGAGCGTCTGCAGGGACAGCATCCAGACAAAGAAATTCATCTTCTGGCCGCGTCACCTTGCCAGTGTTCAACCATGGATTGCAATCAGCCTGTGAATCTGCTTTGGCTTCTGGACAATCTGGCAGCAGGGAGAGTAATGAATCAGATAAAAGTGGCGCCGGATGTGGCCGCCCAGGCCCGCAAATCCCTTGAACAGATGCTTTGTATTTGAGCAGTAACCTTTTGCTGGCCTCCAGGAGCATCTTGTGACAAGTGAAGTGTATCTCATTGATGGCAGCGCCTATATTTATCGCGCCTACCACGCTATTACCCCCCTGACAACGAGTCATGGCTTACCTACCCATGCCGTTTTTGGCTTTTTGAATATCCTTCGCCGTATTCTGCGGGAGAAGACGCCGCTCTATCTGGCGGTTGCCTATGACAGTCGGGGACCGGTGTTTCGGCATGAGATGTATGGCGCCTATAAGGCCAACAGGGTTACCATGCCCGAAGATCTGCAGGTCCAGATTCCCTATATTAAAGAACTGGTGCGGGCCTTTAATATCTGTTCTTTTGAAATACCCGGAGTCGAGGCCGATGACATCATTGCCTCCGCGGCCAGGCAATTGAGCAGGCAGGGACACAAGGTAATTGTGGTTTCTGGCGACAAGGATCTGCTGCAACTGGTGGGTGAGCGGGTCATTGTGTGGGAGCCCATGAAGGACAGGATCATGGATAGTCAGGCGGTGCATGACAAGTATAATGTGGGGCCTGAACGTCTTTTGGATTGTTTTGCCTTGATTGGTGACAGCTCGGACAATATCCCCGGTGTTCCCGGTATAGGACCAAAGACGGCGGAGACCTTGATCAATCAGTATGGGACCCTGGAGGGGATTTATGCCCATCTGGAGGGGATGAAAAAAACGAAGATGCAGGAGCGGCTTGCCCAGAACCGGGAGGCGGTCTTCTTGTCCAGAGAGCTGATCCGCCTCAAGGAAGATCTTCCGCTTCCCGAGGCTCTCGATGCCTATAAACTGCGTGCTCCTGATAATGATCAACTGCAGGACCTCTATAAGAAGCTGGAATTCACCAGTCTGATTGAGGAGAAAAAAAAGGGGCTGCCTATCCCCACCGCTGGGTTCTCTTTGGTCCAGAGTGAAGAACAGTTGCGGAAACTGGAACAGGTTTTAGCAAAGGCATCTCTAATGGTGCTTGATACCGAGACCACCTCGATCTGCGCGCGGACGGCAAAGCTCGTTGGCATCTCCATCTGTGTGGATCTGGAGAAGTCTTGGTATATCCCCCTGAATCATCAGGATAAAGAGGGGATACGGCTCTCTGGTCAGCTTGATCCTGCCCTGGTGATGGAGAGGTTGCGGCCCTTTTTCGAGGCCCAGGATCTGCCGAAGCTTGGCCATAATATCAAATATGATTATTCGGTGATTCGGCAGAACTGGGGTATACGCCTTGGTGGTCAGCTCATTGACACCATGATTGCGGCCTATCTGGTTGAACCCACCAGGCGTTCGTATAAGCTGGATGATCTGTGTCTGGACATCGGAATTATGCTCACCTCGTTTACCGCTGTGGTTCAAGGGGATACACGGGAAGATTCTTTTGCCTCGGTGGAAATTGAGGCGGCCAGGGATTATAGTTGTGAAGATGTCTACGGGGCGCTACGTCTCTGGCAGCAGTTTTCCATTGGCCTGCAGAAGCGGGAACTTTCTTCACTCTTTTTTGAGGTGGAGATTCCGCTGATCCCGATCCTGGCCGAAATGGAGCTTGCCGGGATCTGTGTTTCCACCCAAGTTCTTGATGATTTATCGTTTGAATTCAAGGGAAAGCTACTGCTTCTGGAGCAGGATATCTATCGGCTGGCCGGGAGGGAGTTTAATATCCAATCTCCCAAGCAACTGGGTGAGATCTTGTTTGATGAACTGCATCTTCCCTTTGGTCGAAAGACCAAGACCGGCTATTCAACTGATATGAAGGTCCTGGAGAAACTGGCCCTGAGCCACGAGCTGCCGGCCAGGATCACGAGTTATCGAAATCTGGCCAAGTTGCAGTCAACCTATGTCGAAAAGTTACGGGAGCTCATTGATCCGGTGTCTGGCCGGGTTCATACTTCCTTTAATCAGACGGTAACCGCCACGGGCAGACTTTCTTCCAGTAATCCCAACCTGCAGAATATCCCTATTCGCTCAGAAGAGGGAAACCGTATTCGCGGGGCTTTTATTCCAGCGGATGGGCTGGTTTTCCTGTCGGCTGATTATTCACAGATTGATCTGCGGGTTCTTGCCCATTACTCTCAGGATGCCGTCTTGCTTCAGGCCTTTCGGAGTGGAGGCGATATCCATGCCCGGACTGCGGCCCAGCTTTTTTCCATCTCGCCATTTTTGCTTACGCCGGAGATGCGGCGGGTGGCCAAGACTATCAACTTTGGCATTGTTTACGGGATGAGCAGTTTTGGACTTGCCGCTCAGCTCAACATCAGCAGGAAAGAGGCCCAGGCCTTTATCGATCGCTATTTTCAGTTGTACGGCGGGGTAAAGCAGTTTATGGAGGCTATTGTGGAAAAGGCGCGGGTTGATGGCTTTGTGACCACTTTGCTGCATCGGCGCCGGATCTTGCCTGAGATTAACGCCAAAAATAAAACGGATCGGGAATTTGCGGAACGAACTGCCATCAATACCCCTATTCAGGGAACGGCAGCCGATATTGTGAAGCTGGCCATGATCAAAGTGACGATGGCCTTGACAAAAGAAGGGCTTGGCGCCCGTCTTCTTCTCCAGGTTCATGATGAATTGGTTTTTGAATTACTTGAAGCCGAGCTGGAAAAGACAAAAAAGATTGTCAAGCTGGCAATGGAAGAGGCCTTAACCCTGGATGTGCCTCTTGTGGTAAATTTTGATACAGGGAAAAGCCTGGCCAAGGGCCAGTGAGTTGTGCTGTGAATGCAGGGTATTAATAGTTTGCCTGTACGAGATAGACAAAGTAATGTTGTTGTATCTTTAATCTCTTGCTACTGGTGGTGTTTCGTTGTCTGTTGGAACGGTATCATCGGGCTGATCATCGTTGACATTATTTTTTTTGCGTTCTTCTTTTTCAGTTTGTTTCTTTAATCTATTTAATTCCTTGGCTCTTTTTTCACCTTGGTAATTTGTCCGTTTAGCCACAATAGTCTCCTGTGAAAATATCCTGTGAAGCTTTTCAGGATGTATTGATAACAAGAAAGCCCCGCACAAGTGCGGGGCTTTCTTGTTACTATCTAATGGTTCTTACAGCTTGGTAACGTTTTCAGCTGCTGGGCCTTTGGCACCATCAACGACGTCAAACTTTACGCGTGCACCCTCATCAAGGGATTTGAAGCCGGCTCCCTGAATTGCAGAGTGATGAACGAAAACATCTTTTCCGCCATCCTGCTCAATAAAGCCAAATCCTTTAGAATCATTAAACCATTTTACTGTACCTTCTGCCATTTTTACTACTCCTTTGTACTTGCTTCCATCTGGAAACTTTTTTTTAATAACGCCAACCTATTGATAAATAGATTGGCGTGCTTGCCTCAAGTTATTCTTGGGTCATTCTTTTTTTGAAATTCTTATCGCTTTGAAAATGTGGAGACACCAAAATCAACTGCTTTGGCCCGCTTATGCTTAGGCGCGCTCGTTGTTGAAGTTGTTTTTTTCTTATTCCATGATCTTGCGGGCGCGCTGGGTGTAGCGTTTTTGTCCTGGGCGTCGAAATTAAAGCCGGACACGGTTTCACGGAGGATCTTTTTGCCAAGAGTCTGCTCAATCAGCTTTATCATCTTGTCATCATCGGCAGTCATAAAGGTGAACGCTTCTCCGGTGCAGGCAGCACGACCAGTACGACCAGTGCGGTGGGTATAGGCCTCGGCGGTATCGGGGACATCGTAATTGATGACATGCGAGATTCCGGAGACATCAATGCCTCGGGCGGCGATATCGGTCGCCACCAGGATATTGAATGTACCGCTCTTGAAACCATCCAGGGCTTGTTGCCTTTTGCTTTGTGACAAATTGCCCTGCAGCGAAGTTGCACGGTAACCGGAGTTTTCCAGTTGTTGGGCCACACTCTTGGCCTTGTATTTTGTTTTGGTAAAGACCAGGGTGGTCGTCATCCCCTTTTGTTCCAGGATATTCTTCAGTAATTCAGTCTTTCGATTCTGGGCTACTGGAATCAACGCATGGCTGATAGATGCTGCCGCCTGGGTGTGATTGATCTGCACTGTAGCGGGATTATCGAGAATATCCTCAGCGAGGTGGCGGATTTCTTTGGGCATTGTTGCCGAAAAGACAAGAGACTGGCGCTTCTTGGGAATATGTTTCAATATTCGGCGAATGTCCGGCAGAAAGCCTTTGTCAAACATATGATCGGCCTCGTCGAGAATAAGTATCTCAACATTGGCGAGGTTGATTGCCCTGTCGTTGACGTGATCAAGCAGTCGTCCGGGACAGGCGACAATAATTTCTACCCCTGCCCGAATTTTTTTAACCTGTGTCAGCTTGCTGACACCACCATAGATTACTGCGCTGCGCAGGTTGGTCATATGGGCCATTTTTTCAATGTAACTATGGATCTGTTCAGCTAGTTCCCGGGTCGGTGCCACGATCAGGGCCCTGACGCTTTTTCTCGGGCCATCCAGAAGACGTTGCAGAGTGGGGAGTACAAAAGCGGCCGTTTTACCGGTTCCGGTTTGGGCCAGGCCAAGAAGGTCACGACCTTCGAGAACAGGTGGTATTGCCTGCAGTTGAATGGGTGTGGGTACGGTGTAGCCGCTTTTCTGAATGGCGGTGGCGATGTGCGGGTGGAAATTAAAAACTGTAAAGCTCATTAAAACTCCTTGTAATTAGGTACTGCTTGTGTTGCTTGTCTGGTCCCGGTTTTAAAGTACCTGGATGCAGATGAAGCATAAATTGTTTTTTATAGATCCGAAAAGCATGCTCTGGTTTTGGGAAAGGAAAAATGTGCCAGAGTGCAGGCGAATTTGATTCTAATCGGAATGTATTGTTGGTCGTCAGGGGTTGTGTGATTGATCGAATAGTAATCAGTAAACAATCGTAATGTGCCTGCGACGTTGTTCCTGTTTCTATTCTGTCTTTGTGTTGTTACAAATGAGGAGGCGATAATTGTACTCTTTGCCGTTTAGGGGTTCAGTAATGCCGCAGAAAGATTATCAATGAAAAGGAATAACTGCTCTTCCTGGTAAGTGATCAGCAAAAACTTTAACGACATTGAACGATGCAGGAAACACAACGGTGAGGTGACGAGAAAAGAATATGCTTATACTTATTCTATAATTTTATTCACTATACCTTGTTCTTTTTTTTAATGCTACAAAATAATGCGATTTATTGCTGAAACAGGTAAACTGTTTATGCTTATCGTTTCTGTCTTGATGTAAAGTCAGACGTCCAAGCCCATTTTGCGGGGTAAAAGAAAAAATAAAATATGGTCGGAAGTACTGAGGTGTGAAGAGAATGATAAGAAGTGACATGAGTTATGGTCTTTATAGGCGAAGGCTGCAACAATTTGTGCAAGAGGTGACGGTCTATCCGGTGAGTTGTGAAAAACTGGCCGATGGAAGAACAGATCGGGAGTGGTTGGATGGTGTTTTGGCTGGCGGCGCCAGAATTGTGCAGCTCAGGGATAAAGAGAGTACGGATAGTGAACTTCTGGCCAAGGCCCGTTATTTCCGGGCAAAAACACGAGAGGCTGGAGCGCTCTTTCTCATGAATGATAGATTGGATATTGCGCTTCTGGCTGACGCTGATGGAATGCATGTGGGTCAGCAAGATCTGCCGCCAGAGGAGATCAGAAAGCTTGCCCCTGATTTTTTGATTGGCCTCTCCTGCAACACTCTGGAACAGACCAGGAAATTGGGGAAAGATGTAGAGACAGGGGCGTGCCCTGTCTCCTATTTCAATGTAGGCCCTTTATATCCCACAGCTACCAAACAGGGACTGCGTGAGTTTGTCGGCCCTCAGGCCGTCGGCCAATTCACAAAAGCATGCCCTCTGCCTTTTACGGTGATGGGTGGGATTAAGTCGAATCATATTAAAGAATTATGCTCTGCGGGCGTCAAGCGGATAGCGGTGGTGACTGCCATTAGTCAGGCTACTGATATTGCTGCGGAGACAGCATTCTGGATCAAGGAAATAAATACATTTTTGCGTGATGCAAGGTGAGATGATGCAGCTATCTGAAAAAATAGAGAAAATCGTCAAGGAAGTAGAGCTATTCATCCAGTACGGGGTGCAGGAGAGTGAACAGCAGGATGCCCTGGAGTTTCTGCAGCGATATAGAGACGATGACCTGGCCTTGCAGCTTATGAGGGCTTTTTATTCATCCCTTCCCGAGACCCACGAGGAAGCCATTGTCAGAATTGCCCTTATCCAGAAAAAAGATGATATCTTTCTGCTGGGACTCAGTACCGCCAGACTCAGTTATCTGTATCTTGCCACTGACCAGAAGGCAGTTTTTCTTGGTGAATACGGAAAAGAAATCGTTGAACCAGAAATGCTTACTCTCTTCGGATATCCGGACGCCAAGGATTTTGTTAAGAAATATCCGGAGCTCACGGCCTGTGAAGAGTATGAGCCTGCGAGGACCTCATGCACAAAGTTCTGTCCAGTCTGCTCGGCGGCAGTGGGAGAACATCATCTTCTGGGGTGTCCAGTGGAGGTCTGTCCCTGGTGTGATGGACAGTTCAGTCGGTGCGGCTGCCGCTTTGAACAACTGGGCCTTGATGTGCTGGAAGATGAAGACGAGCTGGAGGAACTGGAGAGAATTCTGCAGGAAAAGGGGCGTATTCCTTATGCGCCGGGACAATGTCCGTCCTATCCGTCAGCTGCGGACGAATAGGACGGGCCACTTGGTAGGGCCGACGGCTTATCTCTTGCCGTCGATACTTTTCAGATACTGAAAGATGTCAGAATTTGAGGAGAGTACCAGAGAGGTCTTGTCGCCGATTATTTCCTGATAACTTTCCAGGGTTTTGGTAAAGGCATAAAACTCTGGGTCCTGACTATAGGCCTTGCCAAATATCTTGGTTGCCTCGGCATCGGCCTTACCTCTTATGCCGATGGAATCACGTTCAGCTGTGGAGGTAATCACCTTTAATTCACGATCAACCGTACCGAGAATCACGGCTTTTTTGCCTTCGCCGGTGGAGCGTTTTTCTGCGGCGATACGTTTTCTCTCTGATATCATGCGGTCGTAAACCTTGACGCGCACAGACTCGATGTAGTTGACCCTCTTGAACATGACATCAATGAGTTCGATACCGTATTGCGGGGTGGCCTTGGCTGCTGTTTCGATAATGTAATTGGTGATCACGTCGCGGCCGCGTTTGGGGGCGCTCCCCGGATCTTTGTCGATGGCGGTCATGGTCTCAGCGGTCCAGTCAGAGCTGCGAATAATTTCAATAAGATCATTCTTGTTCACCATATCCCGAACCGTGCCGTCAATGATATCGTCGAGCATGGACTGGGCCCGGGATTCGGTCTTGACTGCCTGCATATATTTCAGGGCATCAGTGATGCGCCATCTCGCTGTGACATCAAGGTAGACATAGGTTTTATCCCCGGTCGGGATCTGATTTGGGTCGCCGTCCCAGATCTGGATTTTTTTGTCAAACAGATTAACATGCTGGACAAAAGGGACTTTCAGGTGCAGTCCTGCAGAGGTTTTTGGGGTGCCAACCGGGGCACCGAACTGGGTGATTACCGCCTGTGTTCCCTCTTCAAGGATAAAGAAACCATCATAGATGACCACAATGCCCAGGAGAATGAGACCTGTGAGGAGGAATTGAGCTATTTGTTTCATTTTAGTTTCCCTGTTGTATTGATTTGGAGCTTATGGGTCCTTGAGTGGCGGAGAGGTTGAGCAGGGGCAGCGGAGATTTCTGGTCTTCATCGATAATATAGACAGATGCTACTTCAGGCATAATTGTCTGCATGGCCTCCAGGTACATCCGTCTGCGGGTGACTTCCGGGGCGTTTTTGTATTCCTTGAGGATATCCAGAAAACGTCCAGTTTCGCCTTCGGCCTCATTGATTCTAGCTGCAGCGTAACCATGGGCCACTTCAATCGTTTTTTTGGCATCGCCACGGGCCTTGGGAATGACCTTGTTGTAGGTCTCTTCTGCCTCATTGACCAGCCGTTTCATGTCCTGGTCCGCCTCGTTGACCTCGTTGAACGCCGGTTTGACAGGTTCAGGAGGGTTGATGTCCTGAAACTGGACGGTGCCGATTGAGATTCCTGCCTCCAGCTTATCCAGTTGCGCCTGGAGTTCTTTTTTGGCATCTGCAGCCAGGAGGTCCCGATTGCCGAGGACATAGTCAAAATCCATATTGCCAACCACCCGTCTGGTGATGCTCTCTGATATGTCGCGCACCGCCTGACGGACGTCTTTGACCTTAAAGAGAAAGTTGAGGGGATCACTGACCCGGTACTGAACAATCCAGGCGACATTAATTACATTGGTGTCAGCCGTGAGCATCAGTGATTCCGTGTCAAAACCGCTTCGATCAAAGGTGCTTTGCTGTCCAGGGGAGCGGCTGCGAAAGCCAAACTCTTCTTTCCGGATCTCTTCCACGTCCACCTTGTACAAGGTGTCCATTAAAGGGAGTTTAAAGTGCAGTCCTGATTGGGTGGTTCGGGAGTATTGACCGAGGCGGAGCACAACCCCTACTTCGCCGGGAGAGATCTTGTAAAAAGAGGCATAGATGCCCTGAAGGATGAGGATGGCAAGGATGAAGATCGCGAGTTTGCCGATCCCGGCTATTGGGTTGCTGGTTTGAGCTGGGATGTCCTTCCCAGAACCGCTGATGTTTGGTTTTTTCGTGTCTGAAAAGTAGTCTTGCAGCTTTTTGATGAAGATGGCCACCCACTCTTCAGGAGTCTGCGGCTTTTTTTTCTGGCCCCAAGGTGGCTGTTGATCCTGGTTGGACATAGAATTTTTCTCCTGCGTTCGTTGTAGAGTGGAAGGGCTGCGTATTATTTATAGGGATCTTGGAAAATGATTGTATAGATTAAACGTTATAGGAAGGATTGCAAGCCAAAATAACATGTCTCTGAGAGAGAAAAGGGTAATCCTAGTTGTCAGGGCTTTTGGACGGAGGATTAGGCGTGGAGTGCCAGCAGCCAACTGCCAATGAGCAGGGTCAGAAAGAGGAAAAAGCAGATACTTTGGAATAAAAGTGAGTGGCGCAGGCTGTGGAGTGGTTCGCGGCTCATAAATTGTCCAAAAATCAGCCCGCAGAGCAGTCCGAAGAGATGGGCGCCTATGTCTGTCCGTTCACCGGAGCTGCCCAATATGGCCAGAAGCGCTGTTCCTGCCATGAGCGGCATGAGAAAGTGAGAACCGGTGATTTTTTTTCGACCCTGGTGGGTGAGGGTGGCCAGCATGCCAATGACCGCAAAAACTGCCGTGGAAAAACCGACAAACTGATGATCTGGGCCGTGAACGAGGATGTTGATCAGATTGCCGCAGGCGGCAGTGAAAAGGATGGAGAAGAGCCCTAGTCCAGTGCCGGTAATCCGGCAGAAAAAATGAACGAGCCACCCGCCAATGAGGCAGTTACTCAACAGGTGGACCGTGTCGGCATGGAGAGTCAGGGCAGTCAATAGCCGCCACCATTCTCCTTCATGGAGAATGCGTTCCCCGTTTCCTGCCCCTTGCATAAACCAGAGGGAGTGTTGTTCCCAGGGGCCGGTTATGGAAAAAAAGAGGATCAGGCTGCCCATCAGGAAAAGGGTTGGCGGTTGCAGCAGCGGGGTGAAGTCATGGTCCGGGGAGGGAGGGGGTGGCGGCCAGTTTTTATTTTCGGCAAAATAGCTTTCCAGCTCATGGATTGCCCGTAGCTCCTTGTCGGCGGTCACGAAAAGCTGCCAGTTGTTGTTGTCATAGTGAATATGGTGTGAAATCTGGACAGCTGACAGTACCAGGTGCCAGATGGCTGCCTTTTCCTCCAGGTCTGTGGTGAGAAGGAGGTGATCTGGAGTTGTTTGGGGTTGGGGTATCATATCTTTTTAGGAGCTGTTACGAAATAACCATTATGTTTCTGATCATTTCGTTACGGATCTTTATGCCGGCCGCAGCATTTCAATGTTACAGTTAGTTTTGAATGATGGCCCGGATAGAATAAAAGAAACAATGGAAAATGTTGGCTCGGGTATTACTCTTCTTGCCAGCACGTTAGGCATTGAATACTCTTTTGGCAAAGAGATGGTTCATCTTTGTGACTGTTTTGTCAGGGGCGGCTGAGAGAAATGGGGGATTGGCAGGGAAGTGGGGTTCGTCAGGATTGCGGGAAATGAAGTTTCGTGCTATACGGCAAAGGCTGGTCGTATGTATGTTTGGAGGCAGAACGAGAGAGACAAGAGTGGCGGTCCATAAAAAAAGGGTTCCAATCTTTATAGACTGGAACCCTTTAATCAATTTGGTACCGTAGAGAAGACTCGAACTTCCACGAGGAAACCCCCACTAGGACCTGAACCTAGCGCGTCTACCATTCCGCCACTACGGCACAACGAGGAACAATATGCTTGTCTGGACGTTTTTTGTCAAGACTTTCTTGATGATGAGTTCAAAAAAAGAGAACGACGCAGGGTTATAATGGAAATTTTCAGAGAACTTGAGGCTATTAAGAACACGTTTCCCCATGCCTGTGTCACTATCGGTAATTTTGATGGGGTGCATCTTGGTCATCAACTGTTGTTTGCCGAGGTGGTGCAAAGGGCCTACCGCCATCATGGCACCAGTGTTGCCATCACCTTTGATCCCCATCCTCTACAGGTGCTTCGGCCCGAGGGGATCAAGCTTATCTCCACCTGCGCCCAGAAAATTGAGCTGATTGGTCATGCCGGGATCGATGTCCTGGTGATTGTCCCTTTTACCTTGCAGTTTGCTGCCACTTCGGCCATTCATTTTGTTGATGAAATCCTCAAGAGACGGATAGGGGTCAAGGAATTGGTGGTCGGTTATGATTATGCCTTTGGCAGGGGCAGGACTGGTGATATCCCTTTTTTACAACAACAGGGACGGGAGAAAGGGTTTCCCGTGACTGTTGTTGATGCCCATTATGAAAACGGGATGGTGGTCAGTTCAACCAATATTCGAGAATTAATAATAGAAGGGCGGATGGCGGATGCGAGAAGGCTGCTTGGCCGTTTCTATCAGATCCGTGGTGAGGTCCAGATTGGGAAACAGCGCGGCGGTAGGGAGATAGGTTTCCCCACGGCCAATCTGCATCTGGATGAGGAAGACCTGATTCCCAAGATCGGTGTCTATGTGAGTCAAGTGATCTGTGAAGGTAAATGTTATGGGGGGGTTTTGAATATTGGTTATAATCCCACCTTTGGTGAAGAAAAGCTGGTTGCCGAGACCCATATATTTGATTTTAATCAAGATATTTATGGGAAGCCCATAAAGGTGAATCTGTTACAGTTCTTGCGCGGAGAACAGAAGTTTTCAGGTGTTCAAGAGCTTGCCACCCAGATTGGCCGTGACGTGGTCCAGGCAAGGCAGGTGCTGGCAGCCCAGCAGAACGAACTAACCCTTTCCTGTGAAGAAAAGTTTAATAGTTGATCCAGAGCTGGGTAGAAATGAGAGAGAGAAATTATTTCATTGATAATACCCGAGCGCTCTTGATTTTTCTGGTGGTACTGGGCCATCTCCTTGAACCCTTGATCGGGAACAGTCATATATTGAAAGTTGTTTATCTGTTTATCTATTCTTTTCACATACCGATGTTTGTCCTTCTCTCTGGAATGTTGGCAAGAACAAATATTGATAGAGGCGGTGTATGTGACATTGTATCATCACTTCTTATTCCGTTTCTTGTTTTTCAGGTGTTATATGAAATTCTTGAATTCGTTTTGACCGGACATTTCAGTAATTATGTCATAAATGGGCAGCCATACTGGATTTTATGGTTTTTGTGGAGTCTGTTTTTGTGGAAACTCATGCTCCCTATCTTTTCCTGTTTTAAGTTTCCGGTTATCATGAGTGTGCTCCTTTCATTGGTCGCAAGTTACTCTCCGCACACGGGGTATTATCTGGGGATATCAAGAACTCTGACTTTTTTCCCTTTTTTTGTCCTGGGCTATGCTTTGAAGCCGGATTTTTTCTTGAAACTGAAGTCGTATCATCCGTTCTTTTTTATGGCCATGATAGCGATTACTCTGCTGTTATGCGTGTATTTCGAAGGAATGCCGCAACCGCAAAAATGGCTCTATGGGAGTTATTCGTATTTCGCATTAGGCTGTGATGAGTGGTTTGCAGGATTTGTGAAATTGTTTCTTGCTTTTCTTGCTTTTTTAACTGGAATTTCGGTTCTCTCTCTATTGTCTGGTAAGCAATTGAAAATTTCCTCCTGCGGTGAGCACTCTTTGTATGTTTATTTATGGCATGGGATTTTTGTTAAAATTTTTGGGGCCGTGGGGGGCATTGCCATTATAGGAAAGTCTGGAGCGTGGAGTGTTCTTTTCCTTTTCTCTTTTCTCTCTCTTGCCCTTACGTTTTTGTTTTCACGAAGGTTTGTTGTTTTATTCACCAACCAAGGATTATTGCTCCCTCTGCGAAAGATATTTTTGGAATGTAAAAGATGACGGAGGTTTTTTGGAGGTCTTCTGCAAGGTAGTCTTCAGGAGGCGTTGAATAGATTTTCTTCTTGCAAGTGTGTTGAAGGTGTCTATAGTGTATGCGATTTAGTGGCTTGGGAAAAAACTGCTTTTTTGGCGGAAATTTTTCGTAAAGTCATCCCTGGTGAGTTGAAGGTAAAGATAAATTAGAGACGGTGGTTGTTATGTCAGAACAGTTGCAGGAAAATTTACCAAAGATTATTGAAGAGTTTGAAAAGAAGTGTCAGCAGAGCCCTAATAATGTGATGGCACATCATCATCTGGGGTTGGTCTATTTGAAGGCCGGCCGTGTGGATGACGCCATAAAAATGCTTGAGCGGGCTATCGAAATTGATCCCATGAGTGGTGAGAGCATGATCAACCTCGGGGCCATCTACTTTGGCAAGGGGGATCTGGCCAAGGCCCAGGAGCTGAATGAAGAGGCGATCAGGGTCATGCCCGAGACCGCTCAGGCCCATGCCAATATGGGATTGATCTGGCAGCAGCGCAATGAGCTTGATAAAGCCATAGCGGCTTACGACAAGGCCATTCAGCATGACCCTAAACTGGCTACAGTATGGATGAATCTGACCTCGGTGTTGACCATGAAGGGCGAGGACGCACGGGCTCTCAAGGCGGCGCGTAAGGGTGTGGAACTTGATCCGGACTTCCCGTTGGCCCAGAATAATCTGGCGGTGGCCCTTTTCTTCAGCGGCGAGTTCAAATCGGCCAAGGAGCATATGGAAAAAGCCAGAGAGCTTGGCTATTCAGTGGATCCGAATTTTGTCAATCGTCTTAATCAAGAGTTGGCATAAAGCAAGAAATACTATCTGGAGTTGATCTCGAATCAATTGAAAGTGTATGAGTAAGCAACGAATAACAACACCACCGTGGTGTCCCTTTTGTGGCCAGAAGGTTGGGCGGGCAACGGATGGTATTGAGCGGAAGATGCATGAGTTCAAGGTGGGGCGTTGCGAGTGTGGAGCGGTTTACAGCTGTGATCCCACAGGCCATAACATCGGGTCGGCCATTGTCGAGACCCTGGTTCTGGCCTGTGACAATAACTGGGATTTGGCCTGGGACCTGTTGCCTGAAGATGACTATCTGACTGGCCGGGTGGAAGATTATGATGAATTGACCCACCAGGTTGTCAATACCAAGAACATTGATGGTCGGCCGGTGCGGGGTGTCCTCTATTTTGTGCGTCTGCATACGGCGATTACTGAGATTTCCAAGCGGGTCAAAGAGAAAAAATCTGCCCAGGCCAGCAATCTTAATGCCGAATCAGAGCAGATTGCCATTGTTACGGAGCCTGCTCTTGATCCAAAACGGAAAAAAGTCAAGGCCACCAAGCAGGATGTGAAGAGATATGCCGACCAGAGCGATATCGATGCCCTGGTCGCCCTGTGTTTTGATGACAAGAAGACCCTTCGTCTGTTACAACGGTTGTTGTATGAGCCAGACGAGGAACATCGATGGCGGGTCGCCGGGATTATCGGACAGGTTTGCTCCCGGGTTGCCAGCAGGGAACCTGGTCAGGTGGCAGAGATGCTGCACCGGCTTTTTGAGGCTTGTTCCGATTCCGCTGCCACCCCCTGGGGCATGGTGGAGACTCTGGGAGAGGTCATTGCCGGGCGGCCTGATATCTTTGGCGCCTTTACCCGGCATCTTTTGAACTATATGGGGGACAGCTCCACGCAGGTCCAGGTTGTCTGGGCACTCAGCAAGATTGCTCGGGTGCGGCCTGATCTGATCCGGGCAATCCCTTTCTACAATCTGTTTCATTTTATGAATCATCCCGATCCGGCCATGCGCGGTCAGGTTGCCCGTCTGTTGGGCCGTATCAAGGCAACAGAGGTCGCAACGCAGCTTCTGGAGCTCACTGAAGATATGGCTGTGTTGTCGATCTGGGAAGACGCAAAATGTATTCAATATACCGTTTCAGCCCTGGCCCAGGAAGCTGTGGCCAGGATTCATAAAGGAGATTTCCAGCAATGACCAAGACCACCCTGCAATCCATTGAGAATATCGTCCCGGTGGATCAGAAGAAGAAATCCACTGATCCTGCCCAGGCACAATATGACGAAGGAAAGGACTTTTTAGAGAAGAAGGAACTGGCCCAGGCCGCTCTTGCCTTCCATAATGCCCTTTTGGCCTTTGAAGAAAAAAATGACCAGAACGGAATCGCCAATGCTGCTAACCAGCTTGGGCATGTCTGTCTGGAGCGTCAAGACTACGAAATGGCCCTGAAACATTATCAGCGGGCTTGGGGAATCTGTGAGAAGCAGAATGATCCGATGAGTCTGATTGCCCTGTCGCAAAAGATAGTCTCAGTGTACCAGGGGCTGAAGCAGTATCCGGAGGCCGTTAAAATCTGTCTTGATATGCTGGAGTCGTATAATCTGAACAATAATCCGCAAGGGGTTGTTGATACCCTGGAACGGATGGCTGCTGTTTATATTGAAGCGGGCGATACAGCCAAGGCTGCTGATGGGTATCGGACGATTGCCTCCATCCACGCCAGGTATAAACACAAGAATATCGCCGAGCGTTTTATAGAAAGGGCGCAGGCACTGGAAGAGGCTGTCTGAGACAGGCCAAAGGACGGGTCATGTTTACAGGCATTGTCGCAGGTACAGGCTTATTGCGTGGGAGACGAGGTGTTAACGGTGGTCTGGCCTTTGACCTTGAGGCGGGATTTGATCTGGCTGGTCCGGAAGAAGGAGAATCGATTGCCATTAATGGTGTCTGCCTGACGGCGTATGCCATGGCATCCCGACGTTTCACGGTGGATGTGTCTCCTGAAACCCTGACGCGCACGACCTTGGGAGATCTTGGCGTTGGTGCTCCGGTCAACATGGAACGGGCCTTACGGCTGTCTGACAGGCTGGGAGGGCACATCGTTTCCGGTCATGTTGATTGCGTGGCCTCGGTGCGGGAGCGACGGCCCACAGGTGCCTTTACCCTTTTCACCTTTTCCTTGCCTGAACAATGGAATCGGTATGTTATTGAAAAGGGATCGGTTACGATTGATGGGATCAGTCTGACCGTGAATAGTTGCCGGGCGGGGCGATTTGAGGTCTCGATTATTCCACATACCCTGCAGGTGACTACCCTTGGTCGGTTGAAGATCGGCAGCCGGGTGAATATCGAGGTGGATATTATCGGGAAATATGTGGAAAAACTGCTTGCTGGCCAGCCTGCCATCGTTTCCGGGCAGGAACCGGGCAGGATTAATCCGGCCTTTCTGGCAGAGCATGGTTTTTTTTGAATGTTATATGCTTCTTCATGAGTGAAGGGGTGAAGATAGTTTTATTTTAACACAAGGTTTGATCATGGCAGTCAGTCCAATTCAGGAAGTAATACAAGATATCAAGGCCGGGAAGATGGTCATTCTGGTTGACGATGAAGACCGGGAGAATGAGGGAGACCTTTGCATGGCCGCAGAGGCGATCACTCCTGAGGCCATTAACTTCATGGCCAGGTATGGCCGGGGGCTGATCTGTCTGACCCTGAGTCCAGACCTTGTGGACAAGCTGCAATTGCCGATGATGGTGAGTGATAATCAGTCTCCCTACGGTACTGGTTTTACCATCAGTATCGAGGCCCGGACCGGGGTGTCAACAGGTATCTCGGCGGCGGACCGGGCCCGTACCATCGAGGCGGCGGTTGCGCCCGATGTCAAACCCCATGATATTATCAGCCCTGGTCATATCTTTCCGCTGCGGGCCCGGGCGGGCGGGGTGCTGGTTCGTCTCGGTCAGACTGAAGGGTCGGTCGATCTTGCCCGTCTGGCTGGGTGCCGGACGGCCGGGGTGATCTGTGAGATCATGAATGAGGACGGCACCATGTCGAGGATGCATGATCTGGAGAAGTTTGCCGCGGAGCATGATCTGAAGATTGCCACTATCGCCGATCTGGTCGCCTATCGTCTGCGTGAGGATATCCTGGTGCATCGTGCGGTTGAGGCCCGGGTGCCTACAGAACATGCCGGTGAGTTCAGGGCGGTGGTCTATACCAATGACGTCGATAATCTGGAACATGTGGCCTTGGTGAAAGGACAGATTGATCCTGAGAAGAAGGTGCTGGTTCGCGTTCATTCCGAATGTCTCACTGGCGATGTCTTCGGTTCGGCCCGTTGCGACTGCGGGTCGCAGCTGCATGCGGCCATGCGGATGATCGATCAGGAAGGCTGTGGTGTTCTGCTCTATATGCGCCAGGAAGGGCGGGGCATTGGTCTTGTCAATAAACTGAAGGCGTATAATCTCCAGGACGTAGAGGGGATGGATACGGTTGAGGCCAATATCCATCTGGGCTTTAAGGCGGATCTCCGCGATTATGGTATTGGGGCCCAGATCCTCCGTGATCTCGGGGTGCGGAAGATGAGCCTGCTGACCAATAATCCCAAGAAGATTATCGGTCTTGAGGGCTATGGTATTGAGGTGGTGGATCGTTTTCCCATTGAGATGGCGGTGAGCGATGAAAACAAGAGTTATCTGCAGTGCAAGCGGGATCGAATGGGACATCTGATTGAAGTTGACGATGAGTGAAGAGGGTAGATTCAAATTTTAAACCTTCTTTTCAGGGAAAGGCACATTAAGTAGAAATAAGGTGGTAAAGCGATGGCAAATATGATTGAGGGAAACCTGAAGGCGGATGGCAAAAAATTCGCGATTGTTGTGGCCCGGTTTAATTCTTTTATCTCGGAGAAGTTGCTGGAAGGGGCTGTAGATACCCTTATCCGTTCTGGCGCCCTGGATACAGATATTGATGTGGCCCGTGTCCCCGGTGCCTTTGAGATCCCCCTCATTGCCAAAAAGATGGCCACGTCTCAGAAATATGATGCGGTGATTTGTCTGGGCGTGGTCATTCGCGGGGCTACCCCTCATTTTGATGTGGTGGTTAGTGAGGTTTCAAAGGGCTCTGCGCAGGTGGGGTTGGAAACAGGGGTGCCTGTTCTTTTTGGGGTGTTGACCACAGAAACCATTGAACAGGCCATTGAACGTTCCGGTACCAAGGCAGGAAACAAGGGTGCCGAGGTCGCTGTCGCCGCCATTGAAATGGCGAATCTGATTATTAATCTGCAGTAACGATCCTTCATCTTATGGGAATACGTCGAAAATCACGAGAAGCCGCCATGCAGTTTCTCTTTCAGGAGGATTTCCTTCCTGGAGGTCTGCGATTGCAGGACGATCTTGATATGCGTTTTGCGCGGTTTTGCGCTCTCTATCCGGTACAGAAACTGGCAATTCCCTATGCCCTTGAGTTGTCGCGGGGAACCATGCGGAATATTGAACGTATTGATGCGTTGATCAGAGAAAGTGCGAGTAACTGGCGTATTGAAAGGATTGCCTCAACTGATAGAAATCTTTTGCGGATTGCGGTCTGTGAGATGCTTTTCAGCGAAGATGCACCAGATCAGGTGGTCATTAATGAGGCTGTGGAAATCGCCAAACGCTACGGGACGGAAGACTCCCCATCTTTTGTCAACGGTATTCTCGATGCGGTGCGAGTCGTGATTCGTGGAACCGGCGAAGCGGCGAGAGCAGGGTCCGATACGGGCGCACAGGCCTGAACCATTCCATGGAGCAAACACCAAGCATGATAAAGCCTGATTTGAGGCAGGAGGCGGTGGCTGTTTGTGGAATTTTTCTTGCTTGTTTTCTATTCATCAGCCTGTTGTCCATGTCTTTGGGGACAGCTGGTAATTGGGGCGGTGAATTAGGCCGGATTCTTGCTCGGTTTCTCGTGGGATTTATCGGCATTGGGGCCTATCTTCTGGCCGGACTTCTTCTCTTTATCTCCTTCCTTTTTTTTGGGCCTCGTGTGGCCTTTGACCGCTTACCTCAGATAACGGCGGGTTTAACTGGTGCGGTTATCGCAGCCTGCGGCCTTCTTTCATCTCTGTCCCTGCAAGGTCTTGTCAGCGTGGAAGCAGGCGGTTTTTTGGGAAAGACTGTCTTGAGTCTGCTGCGTTCGATGCTTGGTGGGCCCGGGGCTATTCTTTTTTTATTGTTGCTCTTTATAATCTCCATCATGCTTTCCATTCGTTTTTCTCCTTATGGATTTGTCTCTTTTTTCTGGAGAGTGCTGAAAAATCTGGGAGGGCAACGGAAAGTTCGGGAGAATGAGCGCCGAGGAGTAAACATCGTTGTTCCCGTGCGAGAGCTGCGGTCGGCAAAAAAAGAAGGGCCGGTGGTTGAGACTGTGCCTGCTCTTGTAAGCGGGGTGCCGGTTGTCAAGGAGTTACAGGTGACATCAGAGCGTTTGGTGGAGGAGGAGAATTTTTCTCTGCGGCCACTTGCCCGGGGAGAGTGGCGGCTGCCGCCCTTATCCTTGTTGGAAAAACCTGACTTGGTACAGCACAAGGTGGATCATGAGGAATATTACAAGGTCTCCAAGCAACTGGAGCAAAAGCTGATCAATTTTGGTGTTTCGGGCAAGGTGGTTGGGATCTCACCCGGCCCGGTGGTGACAACCTATGAGTATGCCCCGGCCGCTGGCGTCAAGATTAACAAGATTGTGGGGCTGGCCGATGATCTGGCCCTGGGGCTTAAGGCGCAATCGGTCAGGGTGGTGGGTTCGGTACCGGGAAAAGCTGCTCTTGGGATCGAAATCCCTAATAAAGACCGGCAGGTGGTGTACATCCGGGATCTGCTGACGACAGAAAAATATCGTTCCTCGGTGGCAAAACTTTCCATTGCTCTCGGTCTTGATGTGGTTGGCAATCCAGTTATTGCTGATCTGGCCAAAATGCCGCATCTCCTTATTGCTGGAGCCACTGGTGCGGGCAAGAGTGTGGCCATTAATACCATTATCTCTTCGCTCTTGTATAATGCGACTCCAGATGAGGTGCGGTTGCTGATGGTCGATCCCAAGAGGATTGAACTATCGGGTTACGAAGGGATCCCTCATCTGCTGCATCCGGTGGTTGTTGAGCCCAAGCTGGCCTCCAGGGCTTTGCAGTGGGCGGTGCGGGAAATGGAGCGGCGTTACCGCTTGATGGAAGAGGCAAAGGTGAAAAATTTTGACTCCTACAATGAGACCGCTGCGGAAAAAATACCCTATATCGTCATTATTGTTGATGAGCTGGCAGACTTGATGATGGTCGCCTCAAAAGATGTGGAGGCCGCAATTGCCCGATTGGCCCAAATGGCCAGGGCCTCGGGGATGCACCTTATCCTGGCGACGCAACGGCCATCCGTGGATGTATTAACCGGACTTATCAAGGCCAATTTCCCTACTCGTATTTCCTTTAAGGTGGCATCCAAGATTGATTCGCGGACGATTATCGATGCCTCTGGAGCTGAGCATCTTCTCGGGGCCGGGGATATGCTTTATCTGGCCTCCGGTAAATCTGTGCAACGGATACATGGGGCCTATATCTCCGAGGCGGAGACGGCGCAGATTGTTGATTTCTTGAAAGAGCAGGGAAGCGCCAGCTATGACGATTCAGTAGTGGCGGAGGTCGAGGAAGAGAGTGGCGGCGCGGTTGAGGGTGATGAGAATGCCGATGAACGGTATGATGAGGCTGTTACTATCGTTTGTGAGTCAGGGCAGGCCTCCATTTCCATGGTACAACGCCGGTTGCGGATTGGTTATAATCGGGCCGCAAGATTGGTCGAGTTGATGGAAAAAGAGGGGATCGTCGGCCCGGCCGATGGGGCCAGGCCAAGAGAGGTTCTGGTAAGAAAAACATATTAATATCTGGCTGGGTATCGGTGATTGATTTTGTATTGATTAATTTTCTTGACAATTATCTGGCAACAAACTATAAGATAAATTCTATAAAAATGAGTGACCGTTCATTTTGTTGCTGGTCAGAATTTTTGTTTTAATTTTTATGTTGTTTTAGGTAGTTATGAGTTTATTGGCTGCCTTCTTGTTTTTGATTTAGAGGGTTGTTTAGTGTGTGTTTTGTGTAGCGGTTAAGTTGGCTCAGTCAGTTCTGGGTCGCAAAAGTAAAAATAAACTGAGGAGGTAGTTTTAATGCCAAGTTATGTAGATCCTTCCAAGTGCGATGGTTGCAAGGGTGGCGACAAAACAGCGTGTATGTACATTTGTCCCAACGACCTGATGGTGCTTAACAAAGAGGAAATGCGTGCCTACAACCAGGAGCCAGATGCCTGCTGGGAATGTTATTCTTGTGTGAAGATTTGTCCGCAAGGCGCAATCTTTGTTCGCGGCTATGATGACTTTGTACCTATGGGTGGTCAGGTTCATCCAATGCGCAGTGCTTCTGATATCATGTGGACCGTTAAGTTCCGTAATGGTAACATCAAGCGCTTCAAATTCCCGATTCGTACCACCTCTGAAGGTGCTGCCAACGCATACATAAGCACCAAGGGCGCTAATCTTGATGATGAGTGTCTGGTTCTTGAGTCAGCTCTTCCAACACCAAAGAAATAATTCTGGCTCTCCCTTTGAGAAGAATTACACGCAAACTCTGTTAATATTTTAAGGAGATTTTAATATGGCATTACCAAATAAACCAAATGGTGAGATTGCTGCCGTGGTAAATCCAGAGATCGTCGAACATGATGTTGACGTTCTCATCGTTGGTGGCGGTATGGCTGCCTGCGGCACTGCTTTTGAGATCATGAAGTGGGCCCCTGCTGGCATGAAGATTACCCTCGTTGATAAGGCTTCCATGGAGCGTTCCGGTGCTGTTGCCCAGGGACTTTCTGCTATCAACACCTATATCGGCGAAAACCCAATCGAGAATTACGTGAAGATGGTTCGTAATGATCTCATGGGTGTTGTTCGTGAAGATCTGATCTATGACTGCGGTCGTCACGTGGATGAGTCCGTAAAGCTGTTCGAAGAGTGGGGCCTTCCCATCTGGAAGCTCGATGCCGAAGGTAACAACCTCGACGGTGCTGCCCCGGCCAAGACCCTGCGTGAAGGCGGTACTCCTGTTCGTACCGGTAAATGGCAGATCATGATCAACGGTGAGTCCTACAAGTGTATCGTTGCTGAGCCAGCAAAGGCCGCGCTTGGTGCTGAGAATTGCCTTGAGCGTATCTTATATTGTGAAGATGCTGCTGGACAAGAACAAGCCAAACC
>JANMTN010000276.1:0-1692 GCA_031390685.1 Desulfobulbaceae bacterium | reverse complement strand
CAAGTCCAACGTGGTCTTCCGGCTCACCAAGGCTGCTGTCCGGTCTGACCCCTTCCGACGCCATCATCTTACGCAACGCGACTGTAGCCGCGCCATATACCTGCCCGTCAGTCTCCAGACGGCACGAAACGTAAGGCACTGCCGGAAGGCCGGCCGGATTGGCCACAAACAGGACTGTGTAGCTTAGTTGCATGCTGTCTAAATCAGGAAGGGGGGCCTGCCCGCACCCTAACAGTGCCAGATGGAGATCCGCGAAAACCGGGAGCGTGCCTTCAAGGGCGGCATGGGAAGCTTGATCGGGATAGCGCAGGAGAGTCGCGCAAAAACGGAGGCAGGCGGCCAATGATCGAAGCTCGGCCTGGTTGCCATCGTCTGTTTGTATAAGTGTCGTATTCATGATGACTTGTTACCTGCCTATTTCAGATATTCGGCCACTACTTCCGTCGCATTCAAATGCCCGGTAATTTTGGTCCATTTAGCTTCTTGCGAACTGCGGATCAAGGTAAAATAGTTGTATGACATTTCTTTGATCCTGAAGGCTTTCTTAACTTTATCTATCTCTTCAATGCTGCCCGCAAGGAAATCCCATCCCGGTTTTGCACGGTACCTTTTCAGATACCCCTTCATTGCCTGTGGTGTGTCATTCACAGGATCAACAGAAATGGATACGAGCTGGACTCTCTGAGTATCCGGTGCAATCCTGTTCTGCACATTTGCATATGCAGCCGAAAGGACAGGACAGGTAGTCGTACATGAAGTATAGATAAAATCGAGCATAACCGGCTTGTTGGTTTGTAGAAGGTTCTTGAGACTCACCCTCTTTCCGTCCTGGTTTGTCAGGGTAACGTCCGGCACAGCATAAATCTCAATGCTTTTCTGATTCTTTTTGTCGCCGGCTTCAGCCCCGCGCCCAAAACAAGCCGGAGCAAGAAGGCCCAGCAGAACGGTAGCAAGTACAAGATGAGTTCTGATCATGTCACTATATCCTTATCCCGGCCATATAGGGAGACATTGCGCGTAATAGTCGTTATTATTACCCCAGTGCCATCTCTTTTTTACGGGAACGGCCTATTCCACCGGATACCCGGCTTTGAGCCAGTTAAATATGCCATCGGTCATGACAAATACACGGCGGAATCCAAGTACGATGGAGGCATTTGCTGCGTCGGCGCTTGCCCTGCACAGCGGTCCCGAGCAATAGAAGATCAGCATGGTTTTCTTGTTCGCCGGGAGGAACTTGGCAATATCCGGGCTGTTGATATGCACCGAACCGGGAATATGATGTTCCACCCACAATTCCTGGACGTTGACATCAAAAACTACAACGTCCGGCCGTTTCATCAGACGGGCAACCTCGGCCATGGGGATTGGCTGAAAGTAGTCTTCGGCAAAAAGAACCGTCGGCAAAAGCAGAAGAATCAAGAGCAGAATACAGCGTTTCACACTAAACCTCCTTAATGGGAAGAGTACCCCGGGCTTCCTGGCGCAGCCATCTCGGTTTTTGCCGTTTTTCTCAAATCGGCGACATAATCCTTTATCGCCTGCTGGGTCTTGATTTGCTTGAGGAAGTATCCGATTTTACCTTTGGCTTCATCTAACACAACGACAGCGACGTTATTTTTTTCAACGAGCTTGAGAATATGGTACCCGTCCCGAGTCTCAACCACTTGGCTGATCTCACCAATTTTCAGG
>JANMTN010000259.1:0-1888 GCA_031390685.1 Desulfobulbaceae bacterium | reverse complement strand
CCCATCTGCTCGATTTCACGATAGGTGCAGACCCGATCACGCATGAATTCGGTCCTGCCCAGTTCAAAGTAGCGGAGGTAATTGGCATTATAGACCACGGCTGCGGCGTCGGTGTCGCCATAAAGGACTCGGTGCTGGCTGCGGTGGATCAGTTCATCCATGGTTTTCATCCCTGCTTTCGCCGTTCCAGAAGCTTTTCCATGAGCAGTTCACCGTTGGCCATACTATTGTGCAGCCGTTTGTCTTCGTCCTCTCCGGACCGTTCACTGAAAGGGAGGCCGCAGCCAGGGGTTATTGCCCTGGAATCATAGAGGATGGTGGGGACCGGGGTGGCGGTATGGGTGCGCAGGCAAAGCGGGGTGAAGTGATCCATGGTGGCAATCAGGCGAAAGTCCTCACCGCTTTTCCGCAGGCCCTGGAGAATGGGGCCCACAACCTTCCGGTCAAAGTCTTCAATGGCCTGGATTTTTTCCTGGAGCAAGCCTTGGTGTCCGGCCTCATCCGGCGCCTCCACATGGACAAAGACAAAATCCTGGCACCGCAGGCTGTCGAGCGCGGCCTGGGCCTTGCCGGCATAGTTGGTGTCGAGATAGCCGGTGGCCCCCGGGACATTGATGATGGACAGCCCGGCGTTCACCCCCAAACCTTTGAGGAGATCGACTGCTGAGATCAGGCTGCCACTTATGCCAAAACGCTCCGCCAGGGTCGGCATTGTCGGTAATTTCCCTTCTCCCCAGAGCCAGATGGCGTTGGCAGGATTCTTGCCTGCGGCGACCCGGCTGGCGTTGACGGGATGATCTGCCAGAATGGCTTGCGCCTTCTTCAGAATGGCCGCCCACTGGGGATGCGCGCGGTAGCGGGCCCAGGGTGCACTCACGTCCCTTCCGGTGAAATCATGGGGCGGGACAGTGTTCATCTGGGGATAATCGCCCTGCACCAGCAGGATATGGCGGTAGCTGACCCCGGCGTGGAAGTGAAAGGTGTCGGTGGCGCAGCCTTCTTCGAGGGCGGCGATCAGCTGGTGGGACTCCTCACTGCTGATATGGCCGGCGGAATAGTCGATCATGCGTACCTGATTATCCGGCGCATGGGCCAGGGTGACCAGATTGCAGCGGAAGGCGGTCTGCTCCGGGCTCAGCGTAATACCCATGGCCGCGGCCTCAAGCGGGGCCCGGCCGGTATAATATTCCTCGGGCCTGTAGCCCAGCAGGGAGAGATTGGCCACGTCGCTGCCCGGTGGATACCCCTCCGGGATGGTGTGGGTGAGAAACAGTTCCCCCTGGCGGCAGAGAGAGTCCAAAAAGGGGGTGTTGGCTGCCTCGAGCGGGGTGCGGTTGTTCAGTTCGGCCACGGGCAGGTCGCCCATGCCGTCACCTATCAGGATCAGGTATTTCATCGAAAATGTCTTGTGTTCAATTTATGGTTGGTCGTGCTGTCAGAAAGGCGTGGGCCTTTTTTATTTTTCATCGACGAGAAAACGGATCTTGACCGTGGACTCGGGGCACACCTCCAGAGCGTCGATCTCGGCGATGGCCTTTTGCACGGCGGCCTCCGATGCCTCATGGGTATGGAGCACGATGCTGACCGGCTCATTCTGTTGCCGGCTCTTCTGGATAACGGATTTGATGGAAATGGTATGCTTGCCGAAGATGCCGGAGATGGTGGAAAGCACCCCTGGCTTGTCGAGGGCGGTGATCCTGAAATAATAGGGGCAGCGGAGCTCGGTCATGGGGGTGATGGTGGGGGTGCCGATATGCTCGGGCAGATAGGAGAGGGCCGGCACCCGGTTGATCGAACCATGAAGGATATTACGGCCGATATCAACCACGTCTGCGGCCACGGCGCTGCCCGTTGGCATCTTGCCGGCGCCCAGCCCGTAGAGCAGGAC
>JANMTN010000252.1:0-11551 GCA_031390685.1 Desulfobulbaceae bacterium | reverse complement strand
GCGGCATGCACCTGTGCTCCGATAGAAAAAAAGGGCTTTTTATCTAAAGCAGAACAGTTTTTTTGTTTTCAACACGGCCGCGATAACACTATTGACAGTATTGTTATGAGTATGTATTATAATGCTATAAACAATAGTGATAACGGAGGCACACATGGAAACCATTACAGCAAATGAGTTAAAAACAAAAGGAATTGCTTCTATTCAGGCGCGGCTTGCAGGGGAGCAAGAAGCAGCCATCACCATTCGTGGCAGGAAAAAGTATGTGGTAATGGAGATAACCCATTATCAATACCTGCGGGAATGTGAGTTGGAAGTGGCTCTGTTTGAGGCGCAGGCAGATCTGAAAGGAAATAATTTCGTTGTTGAAAGTGTGGCTGATCATTTGGCGCGGATCAGCAAATGACGTATAAGATTCTCTACCCACAAAGTTATATTAAACGGGCCACAGCATTCGCCAGGAAACATCCGGATTTACTTAAACAATACGAAAAAACCTTGCAGCTTCTTGAGTTAAACCCTTTACATCCCTCTCTACGGCTCCACCCGCTATCAGGCAAACTGCACGGGTTGCATTCTGTGTCAATCACAACGCGCTACCGCATTACCCTGGAACTCATTATTCATGAACAGAATATTATTCTGGTTAATGTCGGCACGCATGAAGATGTGTATTGAGAACGAAAGTTGCGTTATCGCGTTGATCCCCTTAATTCCATTTCTAAATCAATAAAGCCTTTTTCGGAAATGTCACATTATGGACGCCTCGTCATTCCAGTCTCCGCCGGAATGACGGGTTTAGCGAGATGGACAATCGTTACAAGGCGCTTTTGATTGAGAAATGTAATAAGATTCCTCCCTTTTAGTCGAAATGACATTAAGAGAGAAAATCTGATCCCAATGTCTACTGCTACATGTCACGTAAAGAGATTTGTGAGATTTGAGGGAACTTCAATCAGTAATGGTAACGAGCCTGAAGAAAATCCACCCGGTCATCTGTGACCAGATAGACAAGTCTGTGTTCCTGTGTCAATCGTCGTGACCATGTGCCGGATGCCAGATATTTCAAGGGTTCAGGCTTGCCGATACCATGAAATGGATCGCGGAGAATAGTCTCGATAAGAGTCAGGACTCGTAACGCAGTCTTCCGGTCTGTGTCCACCCAGTGGCGAAGATCGTCCCGAAATTCAGGATGAAAAACAGCGTCTCTACATATTTTACTCTTTACAGGAGCGGGTTTTTTCACTCAAGCCCCATTTCCTTCTGAAGATTTTTTAATGACTCAGGTTTTTCAGACCGTTGCAATGCTCGTTCGAGGGCGGCAAGAAGGCGTCTGGCGTTTTTGGGGGAACGCAGAAGATGAGCGGTCTCCTGAAGACTTTCAAGTTCATCGGCGGCAATAAGCGCTACATCTTCAGCGCCACGCCGTCGAATAATGATGACTTCCCTGTCTTTCGTCGCGGCATTACAAAGACCAGAAAATCGCGCGCGTGCATCGGTGTAAGTGGTTTGAATGGACATTGGTATCCTCCTGTGAGAAATTGATGTACAGAATTACTGTACGTCAGATGGGACGTGAAGTCAAGGGGCCTTTGAATGGGTGACCTCATATGTGACATTTGATTCATCTGGGATTCCAGTATTGGAATATTGCAATAAAACTCCTTGAGCCGAACGGTCGTCCGGAACGGGTTGGGCTTACGGGGTGCATCAGCCATTCAGGTATTTGCATAGATCCTTGGTGATAAAAGTCCGAAATATAAACAGCAGTTCGATCTTATCAAGGAATATTGTTATGGGCGCGCCTAAAGCACTTTACAACTTTATGGGGACATCTACTGAATTGCCAATGATAAAGAGTTGGTCCTGCTTTGATGCATTTTTGCCATTTTATCTTCTTTCCCTTGAATGACCGCATTCGATGGTGTATCGTCATAGTATGACATGTCGATGACATCTGTTGACATTACACAATATTATAGGGGGCCAAGATGAGCCAAATTACTGCAAGATTGCCGGATGAATTGGTTGCTTCACTGGATGAAGCGGCCGCTCAGTTGCGGCGAACACGTGCCGAGGTGGTTCGCCAGGCTGTGGAATATTACCTGGATGATTTTGAAGATGTCGCCCGTGCTATAGAGGTGTTACGGGACCCTGCTGATGCTGTACTGGACTGGGAAAGTGTCAAACATGACCTACTCAGTCAGCATTAAACAAAGTGCAGTTAAGGCGCTTGAGAAGGTGACGAGGGAAGATCGACTTCGCATTATTGCAGCCATTGATCTGCTTAAAACCAGTCCCGCTGCGGGAGGCGTGCTGAAGGGCGAATTTTCTGGATTGCGCCGCATTCGGATTGGTAACTATCGCGTGGTGTACGAAGTGCAGGATCAGAAGCTGGTTGTATTGGTTGTCCGTATTGGACATCGCCGTGAAGTGTATCGATAGTATGAAAAATTAGTGTAACTATAGACAATCCCCCAGTTTTAGCTCCCCTGTTGGAAAGCAATAGGGAGCCTAATTCCTCCAAGATAAAGATTTGCTCCCCCCTGTTTACCTCTCAATATAAAAATCCAAACAGCCATAACGGAATCCTGTTCCCTGTGCCGATCTCAATAGAATCCAAGGCCAGCCAGACATGTTCTATTCCTTGTATCCGAGCGGCATCCTTGTTTTACCACCTACTTTGAAGGTAATATGATAATCTACCAGGAAGTCACCCTTGGAGGGTACGCTCACTTGATGTGCAACCCGCAGCATGGTCAGGAAAAAAGTTTCTCGAACGGCGCCGCTATCCGGGGTTAAAGTGCCTGCTCCAGCAGATACTGGATCATGGCGGTAGTTTTGCCAATGCCACGCTGACCGACAATGATGGAGAAACGGTTGGTGAATACGGTTTCTTGCAGAAAATAGCGGCGGAAAATGCGATTACGCAGGTGTAAAAAGGTCTGACTCAAGGAAAAGATTTCATCCAGCATGACTGCCCCCTATAGGAATTGAAACCTATAATGCAGCTATGATTTTAGGAATGCAATACTATTTCCTTCTCAAGCAAGGCTACGGTTTCGATATGATGGGTCTGGGGGAACATGTCCACGGGCTGGAGTTTTTTGATGGCAAAGCCGGCTCGGGTCAGCTCGCCCAGGTCCCGGCACAGGGTAGCGGGGTCGCAGGAAATATAGACCAGCCGTTTGCGGGTGAGGGCTGCAAGGTAGGGGGCAAGACCTGGGGCGCCTTGTCTGGGCGGGTCGATGACTACGCAGTCAAAGCTCCGGCCTTCTGCGGTCAGTGTCTGGCAACGCGTATGGATGGGGCTTTTCTCGAACAGGGTGTTGGTGAGGCCTGACTTTTCGCTGTTTTTTCGGGCACAGCGGACGGCTGATCCCTGGCCCTCAATACCCAGCAGGGATGCTGATTGTAAGCCCAGCGGGATGGAAAAATTGCCCATGCCGCAGAACAGGTCAAGGACGGTTGTCTCTGCGTCAGGCTGGCAGAAATCGAGCACGGTCTGGATGAGCTGGATATTTTGGGCGAGATTGACCTGACAGAACCCCCCAGCTTCCCAGGCAAGTGAGATCGCTCTATTGGTATGACCAGGGAAGGGGGGCAGCAGGAACTGCAATTTTTCATCGTTGCCGCCATCATTGCCCTTGGCGCTTGGTCCGCAGGGCAGAAAATCCTCGCCGTGAAATTCTATTCTCTCTATGGCCGGGAGTGCTTTTACCAGCGCTTCCGCCTGTTTCATGTCTGCGGGCCGCGGTTTGCGCGAGAGGTGGAAAAGGCAGACCACCCGTGCGCTCGACGGGTTCAGCAGGAGTTCCAGCTCGGTTGTGCCGGCCAGTATCTTGTGGAATGGGGGCTGGGCCTGGAGTTGTTGCAAGGCCCTGTTCAGCTCAGCTCTGGCCAGCAGGCATTCTGTGATCGGGACGCATTGATGGGAATGGAAGCGGTGGAAACCTGGTTGCCCGTGCTTGTCTATCTGCAGCCGGAGACGCTGGCGATAGCCGAAGACCTGTGGCGAGGCAATGGGGTCGGCGAGCAGCGGGACTGCCTGTTGCAGCGCACTCTGGGGGGCACGCTGGAGCAGGTCGGCAATGATATCCTTTTTGATCTGGAGTTGTTGCGCATAGTCGCAGTGCTGGAGGTCGCAACCGCCACATCTGCCGTATTTCGGGCATGGTGCCGGAATGCGGTGGGTGGAGGCCGCCAGTATCTCGGTGGGAGCGGCCTCGGCAAAGCCCTTTTTTTCCAGCAGGATTCGGGCCTTGACCGTTTCGCCCGGCAGGACATGACGGAGCAGGACGATCTGGCCATTGTCCCGGCGGGCCAGGCCGTATCCGCCATTGACTATTTTTTCAATGCTGAGAGGGGCGTCGCTCATTTTTTCAATGACGTACAGGTTGATGTAATGGTATTTTGAAGTCTGATTGCCTTTATAGTCCTTTCGGGGTGAAACTTCATCCATAAATCAAGAACCCAACCATTCTTTGATGCGTCTTCTGTCTCTTCTCTTTCTGATAATGTTCCTTGTGATGCCGAGCGCAGTGCTGGCGGCAGTGGTTCTGGATGTAACGGTCAGCGATGGCGCCCAGGGACGCGCTGATGCCGCAGGAGCCACTGACGGGGCCGCCATGGATAAGGAAATATTTGCGGCTGTGCTGGCCCGGCTCAGGATCTATCAGCAGCAGAAAGACCCGACGCTCAGTGTCGGCGAGATGCGCCGTCTGCATCGTGAGGCGGAGAAGGATATCAAGTCAACCCTGGAGCCTCTGGGCTACTATTTACCGACAGTAGAAGGCGCGCTCGTCGAAACTGAGGGCGTCTGGCATGCTACCTACATTATCACCTCTGGCAAGCCGGTGCTGGTGCGCTCCGTTTCCGTTGAGATCACGGGCCCAGGCGGCGGATTGTCCCTGTTCTCCGATCTTGAGAAGCAGTTTCCCCTGCAGGAAGGTGCGGTTCTCAACCATCAGCAATACGAAGATGGCAAGAAAAAGATCCTGCGGTCGGCCATACGAAATGGTTTTGTCGAGGCCGGATTTGAAAAAAATGAAGTCAGGGTGCACCGGGGAAACCATCAGGCCGACATCGATCTGCTCCTGAATACCGGCCATCGTTTTCTCTTCGGTATGACCTATTCCGCCCAGAAGATCATCAATCAGGACCTTTTGTCACGCTATCTTCCCTATAAGGAAGGTGAACCTTATTCCCTTCGTGAAATCAGTAAGTTGCAGTCCATTCTCTACGAGACAGGTTTTTTCAGCGGGGTGACCGTGGAACCTGAGTTCGATAAGGTCAGCGAGCTGCGGGTGCCCGTGGCCTTGACCCTTACCCCTGCCCTGCGTAATCGTTACAGCTTTGGTCTGGGTTATGGCACGGATACCGGGATCCGGGGCAAGACGGAGTGGAGAAACCGCCTGTTCAATGACAGTGGACATCGGGTGAACAGCTCTCTGCAACTTTCTGAAAAGATCAACAGGGTTGGCGCTTCCTATGAAATTCCCGTGGCTGATCCCCGCTATGATGCCTTGAAATATGCCGGAAACCGGGCCAGTGAAAAATGGAATAACACCAGAACAGATCTGCTTTCTGTGGCTGCGGCGGTAAGTCATACCGGGCCGATGTATCAGTATGGGGTCACCCTTGAGGTCCGGGATGAACAGTATGACGTGGGCGTAACCAGCGGCTCCAGTCTGCTCCTGCTGCCGGGGGGCAGCTGGAGTGTGGTTTTTGCGGATAACAGGATCAAGACCCAGGATGGGTGGCGTTTTTCCGTGGATGTGAAAGGCGCTGATAAAAATATCGTCTCGGATGTCTCCCTGGTGCAGGCCCAGGCCGGGGTGAAGGGGATCGCCTCCGTTTTTGACAAATGGCGGCTGATTGGCCGTTTTACCCTTGGCGGCACCGCTGTGGACTCTATCGATGAACTTCCTCCGTCCCTGCGATTTTATGCCGGCGGCGACCAGAGTGTCCGTGGGTACGCGTATAAAAGCATCGGCACCACTGATGCCTCAGGAACGGTGATTGGTGGTCGTTATCTGCTGGTGGGCAGCATGGAAGTGGAGCGGAAGATAGATGACATGTGGAGCGTGGCCGCTTTTTATGATACCGGGCAGGCTACGGACAGTATCAATCTTGATCTCAAAAAAAGTGTGGGTATCGGGGGGCGGATTGCCCTGCCATTCGGTCAGATACGACTGGATATAGCCATGCCCTTAATGGAAGATTCACACTCCTTCCGTCTTCATCTCAATATTGGAGCAGACCTGTGAGGCGGCGGTGGGTTGTCAGTTTGCTCTTGCTGCCCGTTTTGATCGTCCTGGCGGGTTTGGCCTTCCTTGGTTTAACAGAAAGCGGACTCAGGCAACTGGTCGGGATGGCCGTGGATCTATCCGGCGGGGTGCTCTCCGTTGAGGATGTGCGGGGGCGGCTGCTTGGTAAATGGCGGCTGGATGGTTTGCGGCTGCAGACACCGGCGGCCAATCTGAGCTGTAAAAAGATTGTGGCCCAGTGGCAGCCCCTGGCCCTTTTTCGTGGCACGGTGCGGATTGTTACGGTGCATGGAGAAGGGATTGATGTGCTGATAAAGGAGAAGGGCCGGGGAGATTTTTCCTTTCCCCTGCCCGAAATCCTGCTGCCCGTGGAGGTTGCCCTCGCTACGTTTGAGCTGAATGATGTGTCAATTCATGGAATGACCGGCATGGAACTGCCGCGTATTGAGCAGATCAGTCTTGAGCTGGCGACCCGGAGAAATCATGTTATCTTGAAAAGGGTTGAGGCCCGAATTCCTGGGGGCTCCGCTCATATGCAGGGGATTATTGGTCTTGGCGGCAAGTGGCCCCTTGACGTGCAGGGCGGGTGGCGCATGGAAAAAAAGGGTGTCGGCCTTCTCGCAGCTCCTGTCGCGGCAGATTTTGTGATTCGCGGCACCTTGAACGATCTGGTGGCCCAGGTTGATTTCCAGACCCCGGTGAAGACCAGGGTGAATCTTACCTGTTCCGATCCTTTCGGGGCGTTACGCTGGCAGGCGGATACGATCGTGTCTCAGGTCAAACTGGCCGAGATCCGCTCGAACTGGCCGGATCTGGTATTGGCGTCCATTGATATCAGGGCCTCGGGCACAAGGGCAGGATATCAGGGGACGGCACAATTGCAAGGCGCCTGGAATCAGTCGGAGTCCCGGCTTCCCCTCGCTAACCGGCCTCAGGCGCAGATCCATGCCGAATTTATGGGTGATTCTGATGGGCTGTGGGTGTCGTCACTGGTCGCGCAGTTACCGGTAGTGGCAGTGGACACGGACGTCCACAAACCGCAGGAGCCAGGGACGCAAGGTGGAGAGAGCACAGTGTCGCCCGCTCCAGGGCCTGATAAAGAGCGACCGGCGGGAGTGATGACGGCGCGGGCAGCGATTGGCTGGCGGGATGGCTTACAGTGGCAGATAGAGCTTGCGGGAAAGGATATTGATCCCGAGTCGTATTTCCCCGCTTGGCAGGGGCGTATCAATACAAGGATCAACATCAGCGGTCGGCTGCAGGGTGAGGAGTTGCGGAGTGAGATGCAGCTTGCGGCACTCGACGGTGATCTGCTCGGGTATCCCCTTTCCGGCAGCGGTTCGGTGAGCGTTGATGGGGATGGGGTGCAGGTGAAAGAACTCGTGCTGCGCAGCGGGGAGTCAGAGCTGGCCGTGACCGGAACGGTGGGCGCGGGCGCGGGGGACGGCACCGGGGCGACCAGCACTCTGGATCTGCGCGTTCAACTTGATACGGCCAATCTTGGTAATCTGTTGCCGGAGGCAGGAGGTACGGCGCATCTCAAGGGTTCTGTTCAGGGCAGTCGGGAGGCGCCGGAGTTTTCCTTTGAGCTTGATGGCGGCAAGCTTTTCTATCGCGATACCGTGATGCAGGCCTTAACCGGATCAGGGCAGGGGATATTCAACCAGCAGGGTGCGGTGAATGTGAGCCTTGCCGGGAAAGGACTGCGGGCAGGCGAAAAAGAATTTGCTTCTTTGATTGTGGATCTGGGTGGAACCATGGCCCGGCATCAGGTGCAGGTAAAGTTGACAGGTCCCGCGGGCGATATGGACCTGGTGGTGGCAGGCGGGCTGGCGGCACAGACGTGGCAGGGCGAGATCCGCGATCTTCTTTTGCGGCTGGAGCCTTACGGTAAATGGCAGTTGCAGGGTCCGGTGCCGCTGCGGATTGATGGAAAAGGCGTTGATCTGACCGCTGTCTGTCTTCTGCAGGGAGAGGCCAGGGTTTGTCTGCAGGGAGGCTGGCATCCATCCGGTGACGGCTGGAGCGGGGATGGCCAGTGGTGGTTGGATGCCAATCTTGATTCCCTGGCCTGTAATCTGCTGTATCAGTGGCATTTGTTGCCCCGTTCCGTGGAAGGAAAGCTGGCCGCTTTTGTACGGACAGCAGGAGTTGGGGCGCGGCTGGTGACAATGGAGGGGCGGTTTTCAGCGCCCGAGCTGCAACTTGTCATCGAGGATGAAGATGGCGAGGAACAAATCTTACGGTGGACAGACAATCTGCTTGATCTGAAACTGGTTGACGATACACTGGTCAGCATGGCAAAAAGCCGGTTTCAGGATGGGAGCGCCCTTGACGCCATGATCACTATTGGCGGGTTTGGTGATCTCTCCGCGTCGTGGGCAGAATTGCCGATTCAGGGGGAGATCGGTCTGGATGTCAAGGACCTGGCCCCGGTCGCGGTTTTGTCAAATTATAGCGTGAAGCCGACAGGCTCGATGAAGGGAACCTTTGCGGTGCAAGGCCGGGTGGGGACTCCTCATCTCATTGGAGAGCTGCGGCAGATACAGGGGAACGTGTTTATTCCGGCAACCGGCATAACCCTTGAAAACCTACTCCTCTCCGTTGTGGCGCAGGGAGAAAGAGAGGGGATGCATCTGGTCCTTGATGCTGTTTCCGGCCCAGGTAAAATCCGGATTGCCGGTGATCTCACCCGTGATGAGCAGGGCGGGTGGCAGGCTGATGCCACGGCCAAGGGCAAGGAGTTTGAGGCGGCCCATCTTCCTGACTATGCAATATTCATTGATCCTGATCTGCGTTTTGCATGGCGTGCAGGGGTGATGCAGGTAAGCGGCAAGGTGCTGGTGCCCCGCGCCTCCGTAACCATCAAAGAGGTTGAGGGCTCGGTGACCGCTTCCCGTGATGTTGTTGTAGTTGACAGTGGAGAAGAGGGCGAAAGAAAGGATCTGCCGCTGCAGGGATCGGTAGTCGTTGAGCTTGGGCCGGATGTCCGTGTTAATGCCTTTGGCTTGAAGGGGCGGCTTCTGGGGAGTGTGACGGTGAGTTTCGCGCCTGGTCTTCCCCTCACCGGGAAGGGGAGTCTCACCATGCACGATGGCATCTTTATTGTCAGGGATCGGGCGCTGGATATTTATAGGGGACGCTTTTTTTTCCTGGGCGGTCCCCTCGATAATCCGGGTATTGATGTGCTGGCCCAGAAAAAAACCAACAATAAGACGGTGGGGGTGCTGGCCTCGGGAACGGTGAATGATATGGAGCTGAAACTTTTTTCTGATCCTCCCATGGCCGAGGACGCTGTCCTGAGGGAACTGCTGACTGGCCGGTCTTACTCTGGGACCAGCCATCAGGTGAGCAATACGGTGGGGGTGGTGGCCTCAGGTCTTGGTCTGACGCGGGGTGGGGCATTTGTGGAAGATATCCTCGCGCGTCTGGAAAACCAGTTCGCTCTGGGTAATATTTATGTGGAAAGTGGTGAAAAATCTTCAGATGTATCGGTGATGGTAGGCAAGGAACTGTCTGAAGATCTGTATATCAGTTATGGGTATGACCCGTTTACTTCCGCAGGAATATTCAAGGCCAGGTATGACTTATGGAAGGGATTTTCGGTGGAGACCGAGGTCGGCGCTGACAAGACCGGCGCTGATTTGCTCTGGTCTGTTGAAAAATAAAATGCAGGGGAGGAAACACTATGAAGGTTGTGGCATTCAGTGGCAGCGCCAGGAAAGATGGGAATACCGCATTGCTGCTCAAGACCGTTCTGGCCGAGCTTGCGGCGGCAGGTGTGGAGACCGAGCTTGTCCAGCTTGCCGGTCAGGAGATTCGTGGCTGTATTGCCTGTTATGAGTGTTTCAAGAAAAAGGATGGCTATTGTGCGGTCGAGAAGGATAGTATCAATGACTATCTTGACAAGATGAAGGGGGCGGATGCCATTCTCCTTGGCTCACCCACCTATTTTGCCGATGTCTCCCCGGAGATGAAGGCCCTGATGGATCGTTGCGGTATGGTCAGCCGGGCCAACGGCGATCTTTTCAAAAGAAAGCTTGGAGCAGCCGTGGTTGCCGCCAGAAGAGCAGGCGCTATTCATGTCTTTGATTCCATGAACCATTTTTTTCTCATTGGCCAGATGATCGTGGTTGGTTCCAATTACTGGAACATCGGGATGGGGCGTGAAAAAGAAGAGGTGGCCAAGGATGAGGAAGGGATGCAGACCATGCGCATTCTGGGGCAGAATATGGCCTGGCTGCTGAACAAATTAGGCTGAAGGCTGAAGGCTGAAGGCGGAAGCAAAAAAACCTTCAGTCTTCGGTCTTCAGCCTTCAGTCTTCTAATAAGGAGTAGGCGTGACCACGAAAGGGAAACAGATAACCATTCTGGTGGTGGATGATGAACAGGTGCATCGCTACATGCTCTGTTCCATGTTCAAGGAATGGGGGTGGCAATGTGTGGAGGCCGATGATGGCCGCACCGCGGTTGAGGCCGTATCCAAGTCTGACTATGATGCGGTGCTCATGGATGTCCGCATGGCCAGGATGGATGGGATGGAGGCCTTTACCCGGATCCATGCCCTGAAACCGGCCCTGCCGGTGGTGATCATGACGGCGTATTCTTCGGTGGATGACGCCGTTGAGGCGATGAAGCACGGGGCCCACGATTACCTCACCAAACCCCTTAATTTTGACCGTCTGCGTCTGACCCTGACCCGGGCCCTCGATCGCCATCAGGTTGAGGAAACACGGCCACCGGAACAAGTGGGTGAGACCAGGCCATATCCCTTGAGCTCCATTATTGGGAACTCCCCTCCCCTGCAGGAGTTGCTGGAGATGATCTCCTATGTGGCGGCGACGGAGGCCACAGTCCTGATCACCGGTGAGTCGGGAACAGGCAAGGAACTGGTGGCAGCCGCATTGCATACAAATAGTGACCGATATGACGGGCCCTTTGTCAAGGTCAACTGTGCGGCCATGGCCGAGACCCTGCTTGAGTCCGAACTCTTTGGTCATGAAAAGGGGGCCTTTACCGGGGCGGATCGGCGACGGGAGGGGAAATTCGTCCAGGCGAACGGGGGCACGCTCTTTCTTGATGAAATAGGCGAGACCACCCAGGCCATGCAGGTCAAGATGCTGCGGGTCCTGCAGGAACATGAACTGCAACGGGTGGGCGGCGAGGAGACCATCAAGGTCGATGTGCGGATCCTGGCCGCCACCAATCGCGATCTGGCGGCCGAGGTGAAGGCGGGGAGATTCCGGGAGGATCTCTACTATCGTTTGAATGTGGTGACCCTG
>JANMTN010000241.1:0-3539 GCA_031390685.1 Desulfobulbaceae bacterium | reverse complement strand
AGACTCGAACTCGCACGACCGTGGGTCACTACCCCCTCAAGATAGCGTGTCTACCAATTCCACCACTGCGGCGCACTTCTTTTACTTTTTACTCCAAGGTGCCTTGAGACATCACAATTCTCATTTCATTTCAAGGTGCTTCCTATTTTTCCTTTGCTGTCCCTTCCGTAGAAGCAGGCGCTGCCTTTTGGCCTTCCGGGGCAGTCACTGGCATCGGTATAACTTTTTCTTCTTTTTTCCCCTGCTCTTTCACCTTTTGCACTGCCGCAGCCTTGGGTTTGCTGACCTCACTCATAACTGAACCCGTGCTTTTGCTGGATGAAAAATAAGCAAGCGTCACCGAAGTCAACATAAACACAATTGCCACCGTGGTCGTAATCTTGTTCAGCAGGGGCAGTGGCCCTTCTGACCCGAACAGGGACTGACTGGAACCACCAAATGTTGCTCCTGCATCCGCGCCTTTCCCGTGCTGAAGCAGGACAATCACGATCAAAAAGAGACAGACCGCCACATGGATAACTGTAAGTAAGGTGATCATCAGAAAATATTTATATCTCTTGAAAGTGAATTATTCGTCCAAAGGACTCTGCATTGAGCGCCGCACCACCAACCAGGGCACCGTCAATATCTTCCTGGGCCATCAAAACATCAATGTTATCAGGTTTAACCGAGCCACCATACAATATCCTTACCTGATCGGCAATATCTTTTTCATACATGTCTGCCACCAGGTTGCGAATGAAGGCATGTACCTCCTGGGCCTGCCCCGTACTGGCAGTTTTACCGGTACCGATCGCCCAAACCGGTTCATAGGCAAGGATCGTATCCTTCATGTCCGCCGCCCCAACGCCGGCAAGCCCTGATCTGACCTGTTCTTCAACGATTTTGAAGGTCTGCCCGCCTTCCCGCTCTTCCAGCGTTTCGCCGACACAGAGGATGGGTATGAGTCCAAAGGCCAGGGCGCCACGAACCCGCTTATTGATGAGAGTATTATCCTCATGAAAGATCTGCCGCCGTTCCGAATGACCGACAATGGCGGCGGCACCGCCTGCATCGAGGACCATCAGCGGAGAGATCTCACCGGTAAAGGCACCTTCCGCCTCCCAGCACACATTCTGGGCCGCAAGAAAAATGCCTGTCTCGGCAACTATATGGGCAACATGACTGAGCACGGTAAAAGGTGGAGCCAGCACCACGTCACGATCCTCAAGACCCGCGCATGTCTTTGCAATATCTGCGGCAAGATGACAGGCATCAAGGACAGTGGCATGCATCTTCCAGTTTCCGGCAAGCAATGGTCTTCTCTTCATAATTGATTCCTGTGATGCATACCCGCAACCTTCGTTCAGCAAATTTTTTTAGGAGCCATTACGAAATAGCCATCCCATTTTTGACCATTTCATTGCGGCTCCTTATGCCGGTCATGACATTCCGACGGAACAGATATTTTTGAACGACGGTTCAGCCCAGGGCATCAACACCCGGCAGACTTTTTCCTTCCATCAACTGCAAAAAAGCACCGCCACCCGTTGACATATAAGAGATATTTTTTTCCTCACCAGATTTCTTCACCGCGGCATTGGAATCACCGCCGCCTACCACCGACAGGGCATGGGATGAGGCAATCGCATGGCACATGGCCATGGTCCCCCGGGCAAAGGCATCCATCTCAAAGGCGCCCATTGGTCCATTCCAGACGATAGTCCTGACATCGGCCAGGGCCTCCTGAAAACAGATGGTCGATGCCGGACCAATATCAAGGGCCATCCACCCCTCAGGGATGTCCTGGGCGGTCACATTCTTCACCACCGCGTCCGGCGCAAAACGATCCGCCACCACAAAATCGACGGGGAAATAGAGTTTCACACCTTTTTCCCTGGCGGTCTGAACCAATTGCCGGGCCGTATCGAGAAGATCATCCTCAGTTTTAGAGGCGCCAACCTGAATGCCCTGACTCTTGAGAAAGGTATTGGCCATGGCCCCGCCGATAATCATCCGATCCACCTTATCAAGCATATTCTGCAAGGCGCCCAGTTTTGACGAGACCTTGGCCCCGCCGACAATGACCATCAACGGCCGGACAGGTTCATCCATCGCCTTATGGAAAAAATCCATCTCGGTCTGGAGGAGAAATCCGGCACAACTCTCCTTGACCAGACGGGGGACACCTGCCACCGAGGCATGGGCTCGATGAGACGCGGCAAAGGCGTCATTGACATAAACATCAGCCAGCCGGGCGAGTTTTTCGGCAAAGGCTGGATCGTTGTCCATTTCTTCCTGGTGAAAACGCAGGTTCTCCAGGAGAAGCACTTCGCCGGGCTGCAGGGAGGCCACCATTGCCTCGGTCTCTTCCCCTATACAATCAGGGGCCAGACGCACCTTCTGCCCTATCAGGGTGGAGAGATGGACGGCAACCGGGGCCAGACTGAAGGCCGCGACCCGCTGCCCTTTCGGTCTGCCCATATGGGAGCATAGAATCAGTTTGCCCTTCTGTTCCAGAATATACTGAATGGTGGGCAGGGCCATACGGATACGGATATCGTCGGTAATGCTCCCCTGCTCATCCATGGGGACATTAAAATCGACACGAACCAGTATTCGTTTACCGGCAAGTTCCAGATCACGGATTATCTTCATCGCCTCACTCCTCCTTCTTTCATCCCTGAGAGTTCTTCCCAATCTTCTGGAGCAATTTTAGAGCATCTTGTCTGCAACCTGCACAGTCAGATCACCCAGCATATTGGTATAACCCCCCAGCTCATTATCATACCAGCCGTAGACAACCGCCTGGGTCACCGGCACACTAAGGATGCGGTCAGCTCCAGCACCCAGGGAACAGGATTTGATCTTGTCAAGATTCACGGCAATTGAGGCCGTGCGGGTATGCGTCTCCGTGCCTTCAATAACGGCTGCCGCCTCCGGCACCCCGATGATATCAGACGAGACATTCTGCTCCTCCGTGTACTCCAGATAGGGAGAATTCTTGGCATAATCGCGGTAAATGGCATTGATCCGCTCCCTTTTGAGCGGACTCTCAAGGTCATCCTGAATATTGAGCACCAGCACGATCAACGAACCGGTCGAGATAGGGATGCGCACCGATTCGGCAATAAAACCGATGGACTTCATCTCGGGAATAACCAGGGCCAGGGCCTTTGCCGCGCCCGTGGTCGTCAGAATAATATTATTGAGAATCGACCGGTTCTTGCGCAGATCAACCGCTCCGCTCTTAGGAAGACGATCAAGGACCTGCTGACTGCCGGTTGCCGCATGGATAGTGACCATGGAGGCACCGAGAAAATTCTCCGCCCCGATACTCTCCATCAATGGTTTGATCATATAGGAAAGACAGGTCGTGGTGCAGGAAGCCGCCGAGATGAGGGAATGGCGGGATGAATCATAATCTTCATCATTAATGCCCATTACCGTGGTCACGGCGTCAGCCGGCATGTCCATCCCTTTGGACTTGATCTTGAAAGGGGCGGAGAGCAAGACCTTTTCGGCCCCGGCCTGCAGATGACCGCGGAGCGCACCCCACT
>JANMTN010000215.1:0-9519 GCA_031390685.1 Desulfobulbaceae bacterium | reverse complement strand
CCGGTCGTATTGAGCGTGGTATTGTTCATGTCGGTGATGAGGTTGCGATTGTTGGTATCCGTGATACGGTCAAAACGACTGTCACCGGTGTTGAGATGTTCCGCAAGATCCTTGATGAGTGTCAGGCTGGAGATAATGTTGGGGTCCTGCTTCGCGGCACCAAGCGTGAGGATATTGAGCGTGGTCAGGTTCTGGCTAAGCCAGGCACCATTACTCCCCATACCAAATTCAAGGCTGAGTGCTATATCCTGGGTAAGGAAGAGGGCGGTCGTCACACCCCGTTTTTTAATGGATATCGTCCCCAGTTTTACTTCCGGACCACCGATGTGACCGGCATTGTGACTCTTCCTGAGGGAACCGAGATGGTAATGCCTGGTGATAATGTATCTGTTGTAGCCGAGTTGATTACCCCGATTGCCATGGATGCAGGTCTTCGTTTTGCTATTCGTGAGGGTGGTCGGACGGTTGGCGCTGGTGTTATCAGTGAAATTATTGCTTAATATTAAAATTTAAGCACTTTGCCTGGTTGCGGGCAGAGTGCTTTTTTCTATTGGATGGATGGGTATGAGAGATATCATTACTCTTGCGTGTGGAACATGCAAGCGTCGGAATTATACGACGACAAAGAATAAGAAAAGTACGCCCAATAAGCTCGAGCTTAAGAAATTTTGCTCATTTTGTCGGGCGCATATGCCGCATAAAGAGACAAAATAATACCTTCCTGAGAATGCAGTAGGCCAGTAGCTCTAATGGTAGAGCGCCGGACTCCAAATCCGGATGTTGGGGGTTCGAATCCCTCCTGGCCTGCCATTTCAGTGTTGGATATGTTACTCAAGGTGAGTAAATAACGGATTGTTTTGGCAGGTATTTTGCCAAAGATAGGTATAACTACGACAATGATAAATAAATCAAAACCTGTCAAAGATCTTAAAGTGATTGGCGAGGATGCTGGTGGCGGCTTCTCACCCTCTCAAATCAAGAAATTTATTGATGAAGTCAAGGTTGAAGCAACTAAAATAGTTTGGCCGGAAAGAAAAGTAACCATGGGGCTCACTGCTGTTGTAATTATTCTGTCGGCAGTGGCCTCGCTTTATCTTGGAACGGTAGATCTGTTGCTTGGGAAAATAGTTGCTTCGTTTCTGAATTAATATTCCGGCGTAGAAGCGTGCTGAAATTTGAACATATTCACCTTAACCTTTAACTGATTAAAAAGCTTATTCATGGCAAGAAATTGGTACATCCTGCAGGTTCATTCAGGCTTTGAGGATAAGGTTAAAGCGACCCTTGAAGAAAGGATTAAGAATGACGGGCTTGAAGCCTTGTTCGGTGATATTTTGGTTCCTACTGAACAAGTCGTTGAAATGGCAAAAGGGGTCAGGAAAACTTCTTCGCGGAAATTTTTTCCCGGTTATATCCTTATTTCAATGGAGCTCAATGATTCAACTTGGCATACCGTTCATGAAAATATGCCAAGGGTCGTTGGATTTGTTGGGAATGACATCAATCCCATGCCGCTTCCTGAGGAAGATGCGCAAAAGATTATTAGTCGTATTCACGATGGCTCGGAGGCGCCACGTCCCAAGGTTGTCTTTGAGGTCGGAGAGGTTGTCAGGGTAACCGATGGCCCCTTTGCTAACTTTCAAGGCGTTGTTGACGAAGTCTTTCCTGAAAAGGGTAGAGTTAAGGTAATGGTGTCTATATTCGGGCGGGAAACTCCTGTTGAATTGGAATATATCCAGGTGTCAAATAGTTAAGAGTTAAGGAATGTCGATCAAGGTAAATTAATTATTTATATTTTAAAAATAAGCTGAGTAGCCTGAGCTTGTTTAATTATTTTAATAGATACTCAACGAGTAAAAAATCTACGTAGAATACAGCAGGAGTAAATAATGGCCAAGAAAATAACGGCATATATTAAATTGCAGGTTGCTGCAGGTAAAGCCAATCCTTCACCACCAATTGGTCCTGCTTTGGGTCAGCATGGTGTTAATATCATGGAATTTTGTAAGGACTTTAATGCCAAGACACAGTCTCTCGGGGATACTATTGTTCCGGTGGTAATTACCGTCTTTCAGGATAGGTCTTTTACCTACATCACCAAGACCCCTCCAGCCTCTATCCTTTTATTGAAGGCCGCTGGTTTGAAAAAAGGATCTAATAATCCAAAAATTGATCGTGTTGCTGAAATTAGCAAAGAGCAGATTCGTGAAATAGCACAAATAAAACTGCCAGATCTGAATGCGTATGATATTGACAAGGCTATGCGTATTATTGCCGGAACTGCGCGGAGTATAGGAATTACTGTTGTAGGTTGAACTAATTTTAAATAATTTTACTACAGTTAAGCGGGTATACACAGAGATATCTTGGTTAATGAGTAGGAGGCCAATATGCCGAAACACGGAAAACAGTATAGAAATAAAATAGAAGGTCTTGATCGTTCAGTGTTAATGACCTTGGAAGATGCAATTAAAAATGTTATCAAAAATAGTTACGTCAAGTTTGATGAAACATTTGATATGGCAATAAAATTGGGTGTTGATCCCAGGCATGCGGATCAGATGGTGCGTTCTTCCGTTGTTTTGCCGCATGGTACAGGCAAGGTTACTCGCGTCCTTGTTTTTGCCAAAGGTGAAAAAGAGGCCGAGGCAAGAGAGGCTGGTGCTGATTATGTTGGTGCTGATGAATTGGTGGCCAAGATTCAGGGCGGTTGGCTTGATTTTGATAAAACAGTGGCAACACCTGACATGATGGGAACTGTTGGTAAAATTGGGCGAGTGCTTGGACCAAGAAACTTGATGCCTAATGCTAAACTGGGAACAGTGACCTTTGATATCGCCAATATTGTCAAAGAGATTAAAAGCGGTAAGGTTGACTTCCGGGTTGATAAGGCTGGAATCGTTCATGCCGGTCTTGGTAAGATCTCTTTTGGTGATGCCAAGCTTTTTGACAATGCCAAGGCCTTCATAGAAAAAATTATTCAGTTAAAACCTTCTTCAAGTAAAGGGATCTATCTTAAGTCAATTTCTGTTTCTTCCACAATGGGAGCAGGGCTCAAGGTTGATCCCCTTGATGCAAGGGCTATAGTAAAATAAAGTTTTAATTTAATTTCTGTGTCCTTTGTGGATGCAAATTTTTCAGTCAAAGACAGCAGGTACAGAGAGTTTAATTATTTTTTTCATAGCCTGCCGAGACGATAGAAAGTTTTTTGTTCAACGCTATCATTTATCCATCTGTAATTGTCTTGTAAATCAATTATAGAGGGCCCTGAATGAGAGATGAATATAGATGAATTGCTTTCGTATGTGCTGTTTTTGATTCAATAATAACCTTAAACGAGCAACAAAGGAGGAGTACTTTGAATCGTGATGAAAAATCAGCAGTAGTTTCTGAGTTGAATGAGTCATTCGGCCGCGCCAAATTTACGGTGGTTACAGACTATTGTGGATTGACGGTTTCAGAGTTGGAAGAGTTGCGTGGAGAATTGCGCAAATGTAATTCTGAAATACGAGTGGCAAAAAATACTCTTCTAAAAAGAGCAGTTTCTCATACTACAAGTGAATTCCTTGCAGATGATTTTACTGGTACTACTGCCATTGTTATGGCCTATAATGACCCGGTTTCTCCAGCAAAGGCTCTCGCCAAATTTGCGGATGGTCATGCCAAGTTCAAGATACGATGTGCTGCCCTTGATGGAGATAAGCTTACAATTGATGACTTGATTGCCCTCTCAAAACTTCCGACGAAAGATGTTTTGCTTGGACAATTTCTTTCTGTTCTCAATGGTGTGCCTACAGGCCTTGTGCAAGTGCTTTCGGCAGTGCCACGGACTTTCCTTTATGGCTTACAGGCTATAAAAGAGCAGAAAGATCAGGTAGAGAATTAACAGGTAGGCCGCTTTTTTGTTTGATAGCAGCATTTTCCTGAAAAATTATAACTTTAAATTACAAAAACACACGAGGTACTATCATGGCTGTTTCAAAAGACGAAGTAATTGAATTTATCGCTAATATGTCTGTGCTTGAGCTTTCCGCTATGATCAAAGAGCTTGAGGACAAATTCGGTGTATCAGCGGCAGCACCTGCTGCTGCTACCGCAGGTGCTCCTGTTGTTGCCGCCGTAGCTGCTGAAGAAAAGACTGAGTTTGACGTTATCCTCACCGGTGCTGGAGATCAGAAGATTAAGGTAATCAAGGAAGTTCGTGCCATTACCGGTCTTGGCTTGAAAGAGGCCAAGGATCTGGTCGAAGGTACTCCTCAGCCATTGAAAGAGGGCGTCAGCAAGGATGAGGCCGCTGATATCAAGGCTAAAATTGAAGCTGTCGGTGGTGTTGTTACGGTAAAATAAATCTTGTGCCTATATGTTGTTCTGCTTGCAGGACAACCTGATTTGAAGCAACGCGCTACGGGTTTTGACACGTAGCGTGTTGCATTTCAAGCCTTTGAAAACGATCTCATGAAGGATGGTACCTGTCGCAGTGCCGTTGAAATCGTCTTTTTTAGAGCACATTTTCCCAGTGGTTAAAGGTATGATCTTACAGGGTTTCACTTTTTACACCGGGCTGTCATTTGTATTGAGGAAGTTTTTTTGTTTCCATTCAACTTCCCGTCATCATCTTTGTCACCTCTTTTTATCCCCAGGCTACTTCATTGTTTGGCTAACGGGTCATTTACATCACAACGGTTTTATTGTAACAGCCAGTCTGTGATTTTAAAATAACGCTCTCAATGCAACCTCGAGGACTACTATGGAACGAGTGAGAAAAAATTTTGCCACGGCACCATCTGTGATGGAGCCTCCGCACCTTATTTCTATGCAGCGGATATCATACGAAAAGTTTCTGCAGATGGATGTGGAGGCCGGTGCCCGTGAAAATTTTGGTTTGCAAGGGATCTTTAAAAATGTTTTCCCTATTAATGATTTTAATGGACTCTGTTCCCTGGAATTCGTCCGCTATAATTTTGGCGAACCTAAATACACGGTGGAAGAATGCCTGCAACGCGGTATGACCTATGAAATACCCCTCAAGATTACGGTCAGATTGATCACGCATGATGTGGATGCGGTGACTGGCGTTCAGACCTTACGTGACATGAAGGAGCAGGAGGTTTTTCTTGGGAGTCTGCCTCTGATGACTGGAGATGGCGTTTTTGTCGTTAATGGTACTGAGCGGGTTATTGTTTCCCAGTTGCAGCGTTCTCCCGGCCTTTTCTTTACTCATGATAATGGTAAAAGTCATGCCAGTGGTAAACTTTTATATTCCGCCCGCGTTATACCCATTAGAGGTTCATGGATAGACCTTGAGTTTGATATTAAGGACATCCTCTTCGTTCGCATTGATCGGCGCCGTAAATTTCCTGTGACCACGTTGCTGAAGGCGATTGGCTATTCCTCTGCCGAACTTTTACGGATATTTTATCTTACCAATACTGTTCGCCTCCACGGCAATGACTATCTGATCTCTTTTACCCCGGAGACATTTCAGGGACAGAGGCTGGAGTTCGATCTGATCAGTCCGGTGGATGGAGAAATGTTGGCCAAAAAAGGGCAGAAAATCAGCCAGGCGCTTTGTAAAAAAATCAAGGCGGCGGCCATCGATTCCCTGAAGATTTCCCGCGATGAGCTTACAGGGCGTTTTCTGGCGCACGATATTGTCCGCCCGGATACCGGAGAAGTCATTGCCTTGTGTAATAGTGAGCTGACTGAGTCTGTGCTCCTGTCCTTGCATGATAGTGGTATCAGTGAATTTGAAATACTCTTTATTGATGGCGTTAATTTCTCAGATTCATTCAGGAAAACATTGAATCTTGATAAGGTGACGAATTCAGAGGAGGCACTCCTGGAGATCTACCGCCGGTTGCGTCCTTCCAGCCCGCCAACAAAAGAAGTGGCCGAGACCTTCTTTGAAAATCTCTTTTTTAATGTTGATCTTTATGATCTCTCAGAAGTGGGGAGATATAAGATCAATGCCAGATTGGGCCTGACAACAGATATCAATCATAAGGCCTTGACTCGTGAGGATATTGTAGAATCAGTGAAATATCTGGTTCGTCTGAAAGATAGTCAGGGAGGTGTTGACGACATTGATCATCTCGGCAACAGACGGGTGCGAACGGTTGGTGAACTCATTGAAAACCAGTACCGTATGGGATTAGTGCGCATGGAGCGGGCCATTAAGGAGAGGATGGCTCTTCAGGAAATAGAGACCCTTATGCCCCATGATCTTGTTAATCCTAAGCCTATTTCTGCAGCCATCAAGGAATTTTTTGGCACAAGTCAACTGTCTCAGTTTATGGATCAGACGAACCCTATCTCTGAGGTTACACATAAACGTCGTCTCAGCGCCCTCGGACCTGGTGGACTTTCCAGGGAGAGAGCAGGGTTTGAGGTTCGGGACGTTCATCCTACTCATTACGGACGAATCTGCCCGGTTGAGACCCCTGAGGGGCCTAATATCGGCCTGATTGTGTCACTGGCGACCTATGCTCAAGTTAATCCCTATGGCTTTATTGAGACTCCTTACCGGAAGGTGGCCGATAGAATTGTCCTTGATGAGGTGAAATATCTGAGCGCCCTGCAGGAACAGAATCAGATAATTGCCCCTGCTGCCATATTACTGGATGATTCAGGACGGATTGTGCCTGATTTCCTGATTGCCAGAGAGGAAGGCGAGGTTCTCACTGTAGCCAGTGATCAGGTAAGTTATATGGATATTGCACCCAACCAGTTGGTCAGTGTTGCCGCCTCGCTTATTCCGTTTCTTGAAAACGATGATGCCAACCGCGCATTGATGGGATCAAATATGCAGCGTCAGGCTGTGCCTCTGATGATTACTTCGGCTCCGCTCGTTGGCACAGGGATGGAGCGCTATGTGGCCCGCGATTCAGGCGCCTGTCTTCTGGCGGGTGATGGTGGGGTGGTTGAAGAAGTTGATTCAAACCGTATTGTCGTCCGTTATGATCGGCCAGGGGTTGATGGATATGATACCGGAGTTGCGGTCTATCGTCTAAGTAAATACAAGAAATCAAACCAGAATACATGCTTTACCCAACGTCCGCTGGTGCTTCCTGGTGAGCGGGTCAGTAAGGGGACAGTTCTGGCCGACGGTCCTTCCTGTGAGCAGGGTGAATTGGCCCTTGGGAAAAATGTGACCATCGCCTTCATGCCGTGGCGTGGATTCAACTTTGAGGATTCAATCCTGATCAATGAGAGGCTACTGAAGGAGGATACCTTTACCTCTGTCCATATTGAGGTTTTTGAGACCATGGCCAGGGACACGAAACTTGGCAAGGAAGAAATTACTCGGGATATTCCCAATGTGAGCGAGGAAAACCTGAGAAACCTTGACGATTCCGGTATTGTTCGTATTGGTGCTGAGATCAAGGCCGGTGACACCCTTGTGGGCAAGGTCACTCCCAAGGGTGAGACTATGCTCTCGCCCGAGGAAAAGTTGTTGCGGGCGATTTTCGGAGAAAAGGCCCAAGACGTGAAGGATTCTTCGCTCCGTGTTCCACCAGGGGTAGAGGGTGTTGTCATTGATGCCAAGGTCTTTTCCCGAAGAGGTGTTGATAAGGATGAGCGATCTTTGATGATTGAGGATTTAGAGATTGAACGTCTTAGCCAGGATAAAGTTGATGAGTTGACGAGTCTTAAACGTGGCGTCTGCCGTGAAATTGGTGATGTCATTAATGGCAGGACGGTCAAGAGTGATATTACCGATACAAAAGGGAATATTCTTGTCAAACTTGGGAAGAAAATAAGCGCTGATCTTGCTGAGGCCATTGGCTTTCATGCCCTCCGTACCTTGGATTTTTCAGAGAAGGCCAAGTTTCAGGAGCAGATTGATCAGGCTTACGCCCGTTATGACAAACAGGCGGCGCTTATTACTAAACGCTATGATGGCATTATTGATCGCAAGAAGAAGGGTGATGATCTCCCTCCAGGTGTGGTCAAAATGGTGAAGGTCTATGTGGCCACAAAGCGCAAGCTGTCCGTGGGCGACAAGATGGCTGGTCGTCATGGCAATAAGGGCGTTGTCTCCCGTCTCTTGCCGGAAGAGGATATGCCTTTTTTTGCTGATGGCACCACGGTTGATATTGTTCTTAATCCTCTGGGTGTTCCTTCGCGTATGAACGTGGGCCAGGTGCTTGAGGTTCATCTTGGTTTTGCTGCGAAGAAGCTTGGTCAGCAGATCAGTGAACTTGCAAGGAAGTATGAGCTCGAGGCCATTAAGAAGAAGTTGAAGAAGATCTATTCTCAAGAAGAGTGTGCAAAGATTATCGGTAATCAGAGCGATGAGGAACTCCTCGACTGGGCGCGTAAGCATCAGCGAGGACTGCATGTGGCCAGTCCGGTTTTTGATGGTGCCGAGGAAGTTCAGATTCGTCAGTTGCTGGTTGAGAGCGGTGTTGATGAAGTGGGACAAAGTCAGCTTTATGACGGCCTGACTGGTGAGCCTTTCGAGAATCAGGTAACTGTTGGTGTGATGTATATGCTTAAACTGCATCATCTGGTTGATAATAAAATCCATGCCAGGTCAACCGGCCCCTACTCTCTTGTGACCCAGCAACCCCTTGGCGGCAAGGCCCAGTTTGGTGGACAGCGTTTGGGTGAGATGGAGGTCTGGGCCATGGAGGCGTATGGCGCCGCTTATACCCTGAAAGAATTTTTGACCGCTAAATCTGATGATGTTGAAGGGCGTACTACCATGTATGAACGGATTGTGAAGGGCAATAATTTTCTTACAACTGGCCTACCGGAATCTTTCAATGTTCTTGTTAAGGAGCTGCAAGCTCTTTGTCTTGATATGGAGCTGTTGCAAGAATAAGGGTGTTAAGTTTGGAGAATGGCCAATGAAAGGTCTCAAAGTGATTCCGCAGCGCGGATCAACTTCATGCTTAAAACTTTTTTAACCCTATAAACTGTGGGAGATGAAATCTCGTGGAAGAGCTATTTAATTTTTTTCAAAAGCCGAAAGCTCCTGTTAGATTCAAAAAGGTAAAGATATCTCTGGCCTCACCGGAAAAGATCATGGACTGGAGCCATGGTGAGGTGAAGAAGCCTGAAACGATTAATTATCGGACCTTTAAACCAGAGAGAGATGGTCTTTTTTGTGCCAAGATTTTTGGGCCGGTTAAGGACTTTGAGTGCAATTGCGGGAAGTATAAACGCATGAAACACCGGGGTGTGGTTTGTGAAAAGTGCGGGGTGGAGGTTATCCAGTCTAAGGTTCGCCGGGAGCGGTTGGGGCATATCAAACTTGCTGCCCCTGTTGCCCATATCTGGTTTCTCAAGAGCCTTCCCAGCAAGATCGGCGCCGTCCTTGATCTGACCTTGAAACAGCTTGAGAAGATTCTTTATTTTGAGCAATATGCGGTAGTTGATTCGAATGTCGACTCCATTCCTGTTTGTAGTCTGCTGACTGAGGAGAAGTATCGGGAGTATCGAGAGACCTATCCTGGTCAATTTCAGGTTGCCATTGGCGCTGAGGCCATTAGAGAGCTTCTGGCCCGGCAAGAT
>JANMTN010000185.1:0-2443 GCA_031390685.1 Desulfobulbaceae bacterium | reverse complement strand
GCCGGTGGAGCCGCCGGTGAAAATCCTGAGCAGTTCCGCTGGTGGCGATATCCGGGCGCAGGCTGCAGGCTCCGTCGATGTTCCCGCTGGCGGGCGGATGATGGTGGTGCCATCCGGCAGGTCTCGGCCAATATCGCAAATGGCCGCGGTAAAACCGGTGAGCTGCTGCATCCGGGCCAGGGCCTGGGTGGAAAGGGCGAAGGGCAGAAGCAGGGTGGGGCCGCTGGGCTGGAATGACTGAAGGGCGGCCAGGAGGACAGCGGCCATGACCGCCCGGTCGTCCACGGCCAGACAGATGGATGCCCCCTCGTATTCCGGGCTGGAGAGGGCGGCGCGCAGTCCGGCTGCCATGGCATAGACCTCACCGAAGGTGGCACCGGAGCGGATGAACTCCTTGTCCGGAAACTTTGGCCCCGCCAGGAGGGCCTCTATGTCTTGGTCATTATTCAGCATGGAGAGTTCTTTTATGACATTTTTTCACTGTGCTACCGCGCGAAAATTCTGTATTTCAACGGGCCTGTGCGTGATTTTGTGAAAGTCGATCAATCGCCATCTGGTTGATTTTTCCGTTGGGAATTTTGTATATCCCACACAATAGTATCGGAACTAAAATCCTGTTCGTGTGGCCACATAATGCCGTTGTGGGCGGGACGGACAAGGCGGAAGTATGATTCGTCCGCGAGTTCCTTGAAAGCACTGCCATGCAGATAGGGCTTTACGTCAAAAACTCCTGAAATGCCACTGCTGGTAAGGATATCGATCCGAAAGTTACTAAGTGGATCAGCCTTTATTATTTTATCCATTTCCGACCCCTCTTATCTCAACGGATCAATTTTGAAAACAGGTTCACCGGCAACGGCCAATTTCCAGTCAGCCATCAGGTCTTGAAGGATTGAAGCTCTCTTCGTCAATATTCATTCCCTTTAAAGGTTCTGGCCATGCTCGGGAAGTCAGCTTCCTACTCTACCTTATTCCCTTTCAATCTGCTTCACCAACCGGTCGAAGTCGCTCACAAACAACCGATCCTGCACGATGCGGTATTTCTCAAATTCGCTTTCCGCGTGGGCCTTGGCAAGCTCAGCCGTTACCTTTCCGGCATCTTGCAGAATTTCCCGGTCCCAGAGTTTCAGGAAGCCCGCCAACCGTTGTTCCCAATCTTCCATGGTCATGGGAATTTTGCGCATGGCCTGTATCTCCGCCATGTCGAGGTAGGCGGAGACGATGCGCTGCATCTGGGCCAACTCGAATTCAGAGAGGTAGTTCTTGGCAATGGTCACATCGTATTTGAGGATTTTCCCTTCGGGAGCCCCCTCCCAACTGGTCAGCCCCATGTTTTCCTTGCGGTAATCGGCGCGACCCACGACGACTTCCGCCGCCGTCTGGCCGTGAATGGCGTAATGCAGCTTGTTTTGCACTGCGGCAAAGAAGCGTTTGGTGGCCGTGGCGGTCGGATCGTAATCCAACGCGGTGGCGTAGATGTCGGTAATCTTCTGGTAGAACTTGCGCTCGGACAGCCGGATTTCCCGGATCTTTTCCAGTTGCCGTTCAAAGAACTCATCGGTGAGGGTGCCGCCGTGTTTGAGGCGATCCACATCCATGGCCCAGCCCTGAATGGTGTAGTCCTTGACGATCTGGTTGGCCCACTTGCGAAACTGCACGGCGCGCTCGTTCTCTATCTTGAAGCCGACGGCGATTATGGCTTGCAGGCTGTAGTGTTTAACCTGGTAGTTCTTATCATCGGCGGCAGTTGTTAAGTACTGCTTAATAACTGCCGCCTCTTCGAGCTCGTTGTCCGCAAAGATGCGCTTCAGATGCTGGTTGATGGCTGAGACTGTCACATCGTAGAGGATCGCCATCATTTTCTGCGTCAGCCAGATGTTCTCATCCTCATAGCGCATTTCCACACTGGTTTCGTTGTCGCCCGTTGCGGCGACAAAGGTCAGGTATTCGGCTGCCGAGGAGCGAACGAGGGAGAGCTCCTTGCCCGGAAGCTTTTTCCTGCTCATGCCTTGCCACCCAGACAGGCCATCAGCTTTTTCGGGTCACGGTGGTTGACCTCCACCGGGCGAGTGCCGAGGATCATTTTTTCGATTTCCAGTCTGGCCTTTTGCTTAGAAACGAGGGGAGTGTCCCGCTTTTCCGTCAGCAGGACAGCGGCCATGACCGCCCTGTCGTCTATCGTAAGACAGATGGATGCACCCTGATATTCCGGGCCGGACAAAGCGGCGCGCAGCCCGGTTGCCATGGCATAGACCTCGCCGAAGGTGGCGCCGGAGCGGATAAATTCCTTGTCCGGAAACTTTGGTCCTGTCAGCAGGGCTTGGATGTTTTGGGAATTATTCAACATGGATAGTTCTGTTATGACATTTTTTCTCTGCGCCTCTGCGCGAGAATAAGCCTTCAATTCAACGTTTCGGTTTACAGGTAAGCCTTCCGCGAGTCT
>JANMTN010000170.1:0-2074 GCA_031390685.1 Desulfobulbaceae bacterium | reverse complement strand
CGCTTGAGGATACGGTGGAATATTTCAACCTTGTACAGCAACTCCAATTGACCGCCCAGGAAAAGAAGGAACTGGTTGCCTTTTTGAAATCCTTGTAAGACTGGTTCAGCTTGTCTGAATATGGACGCTCTGTATGTCCCGGTTCCAAGCGAGGCCTATCCCTGAAAAGAGATGTTTTATATCTTTTCAGTCGGTAGGCCTAACCGCAGGGTCAACCGCATGCGCGGGGAAAGTGGAGAGTAGTTGCGTGAAACTCAAGGGCCGCGCGCCGATGACCTTGACTGTTGAGCCGAAGTCACGGAATAACCTTGTGAAAATCCAGCATTGGGCGGGATATTTAACTCTGGTTTTAAGCATTTTTGAAGGAAAGTGATGTGATGTGATAAATAACGATTAAAAGATATGGGTCAGTAATGTCTGATTAAAGACTTGCATGTAGATTTTCCGTTGAATTGTTAGATTGTTGATTATATTAAGGTAGTTGGAATTCAGCAATCCTGGATTCATTGAGAATTTGGTTTCGCGGCGGCTGTCGAGCCCTATTGATACTGACCGATTCTCCATGTTGTTTATGGCATGTTGTTTATGGTAATAGATAGCCAGAAGAAGATAGGTGATGAGTCCGGCCAAGATCTGAGTCATCAAACCATGCTGGCTTCTTGAGATGAGATGATACACCTTGAGATGTCGTTTTCACCAGGCAAAGAATTTTTCAATATCCCAACGAAGCTTATAACAATGTTATGCGTCATCCCCCACCAACTGTAAGGAGACCGATATGAAAACAAAAGACACAACCAATTCTTCAACCGTGCTTGATCGTCGCAGTTTTCTTATTGCATCCGCCGGCTCCGCTGCCTGGCTCGCGATAGGCGGTCTTTCCAGAACTGCGCAGGCAGCATCACCCCATGTCTTACCCCCTCTCCCTTATGCCGATAACGCATTGGAACCTGTCATAACAGCCCGCACGATCGGTTTTCATTACGGAAAACATCACAAAGCCTATGTGGACAACCTGAACAAGCTTATCGCCGGAACAGAATATGCCTCCCTGTCATTGGAGAAAATTATTACCGGTACAGCAGGACGGCCTGAAAAAACCGCGATCTTCAACAACGCGGCGCAAATCTGGAACCACACGTTCTACTGGAACAGCATGAAGCCAAAAGGCGGAGGCGAACCGCCTGCCGCACTCAAGCAGAGAATCGAGGCATCCTTCGGCAGCGTCGACGCCTGCAAGAAAGAACTTGCCGGCGCTGCCGTTTCACAGTTCGGGAGTGGTTGGGCCTGGCTTGTTCTTGATGGCGATAAGCTCAAGATCGTAAAGACCACCAATGCTGATACCCCTTTGACCACAGGCGTGAAACCACTGCTTACCATTGATGTATGGGAGCATGCGTATTACCTGGATTATCAGAGTCGCCGTGCCGACTATGTGAGCGCCGTGCTCGACAAGCTGATCAACTGGGAATTTGCCCTCCAAAACGCCAGCTAATGGCGGGAACATTCATCCTTTTTGGGGCATTTACACGGTGGGCCTGTGGCCGCTACTGCAAATAACACTGCTGTCTCCACTCACGTTCTTGTTTGGCCCGTGATGGCCGCAGCGCAACCACAACCAAAGGAGTTTTATGATGATGCACACAAACGGATGGATGGGTGGATGGGCGGGCGGGGGGATGTGGATCTGGACGGTAATCGGCGTACTGGTGGTGGTCCTGCTGGTCGTTGCGATTAACAAGCTATCCAAAAAATAATCGTACATTCACGACCCGTCCGTGAAGTGAACCGTTAAACATGAGAGGAAACCTATGCTGATCAAAGTATCTACTGACAAAACCGTGAATGAAGCTGCAACTGCCTTGGAGGTCGCCGTTCAGGCCAATCACTTTGGCGTCATGCAGGTTCACAACCTCAAAGAGTCCATGGCGAAGAAGGGTGTAGAGCTTGCCCATGAATGTCTGATCTTTGAGGTGTGTCAGCCGCAACAAGCGAAAAAGGTTCTCGATGAAAACATGAGCGTCTCCACCGCACTGCCATGCCGGATCTCCATTTACGAGGAGAACGGTAAAAC
>JANMTN010000260.1:0-4223 GCA_031390685.1 Desulfobulbaceae bacterium | reverse complement strand
AAAGTCCAGTATCCGTTGATCTTCAGAAGCAACAGAGTAGCTTCTGGCTGAGAATTGTGCAGAGGCATATTATTTTATTCCATAACTAAAAAAACTGATAAGCGGTCAATACGAGCATTCCGGTGGTATTTTTCATCAACCTGAGCACAGGAAACAACTGATAACCCATCAAGATGAAAGTACCATACTTGGTGCCTCTATGACAACTATTCTCGACAATGGCTTTGATGGTCTTGCCGAGGCTATGAAAATAGAAAGTTCCAGATTTCTCAGAGCTGTCCCGTGGATATGCTGGAAATTTTATGGGTTATTCTCATGCCATACAGAACTGGGGCAGGCCTCAATAATCGCGGCGCAGATCTGCGCCAGGGTCATCCCTGCGCACTCTATCCTGATATCGGCATACTTGCGGTACAACGGCTGGCGTTCGGCGAACAACTGGGCAAAGCTCTGCCCCTCCTCCCGCGCCAGGCCCCTGCCGGCCACATCACCCACCCTGGACTCCAGGACCGCCAGCGGCACATCGAGGAACACCACCAGACCACTCTGCCGCAGGTGGTTCATGCCCGCCTCGCCATAGACAGCGCTGCCGCCGGTGGCGATCACATGGCGTTGCAGCTCAAGACCAAGCAGAATCCTCTCTTCCAGCTGGCGGAACCAGGCTGGCCCGTGACGGTCAACAAGCTCCTGCAGCGACTGCTGCTGATCGGCGGCAATGAGGTCATCGACATCGACAAAGCCATAGGACAACATCCGGGCCAGCAGGGGACCGACTGTACTTTTTCCGGCGCCAGCCATCCCGATCAAAACAAGATTCGTTTTTTGTTCAGACATGATATGATACGCACTCATTCAGAGGATGCGCCGCCTTTCAAAATTAACCATAATATCAAAATACTGTGATCGGCGGCATAAGGAGCCGTCACGAAAGAGTTAGATATCTATTGGTTATTCCGTAACGGCTCCCTGTATGATCTACGACAGATGTAATTTGCCAGTCGCCGCATCCAGGAAACAGCAGAACAGATTGCTGTTTCCTGGATGCGGCATAAGAGGCCGTAAATAAAAAGAGCAAGAAAAACGTTGCTCTTTTTATAACGGCCTCTAAAAATCACCATACTCAAAAAGAAATCGCCATGCTCCATATAACAGACACCATAACTATTCCCGATGCTGAAATCGAGATCCATTTTATCCGGGCCAGCGGGGCCGGGGGCCAGAATGTCAACAAGGTCTCCAGCGCTGCCCATCTGCGCTTTGACATCCGCAACTCCTCCCTGCCCGACACCTGCAAGGAACGGCTGCTGGCGCTCGGTGATCAGCGGTTGACCCAGGACGGGGTGATCATCATCAAGGCCCAGCAATACCGGACCCAGGAACAAAACAAGGAAGATGCCCTGGAAAGGCTCAGCCAGATTATCAGGGATGCCATGGTTGTGGCCAAGCATCGCCGCCCTACCAGACCCGGGAAAAATGCCAGAAAGAAGCGGACGGACATGAAGAAGCAACGGGGGACGATCAAGGCCCTGCGCAAGAAAGTATCTTGATCGCCGGATCGAAGACGGAACAATGATGATGGATTTCTCACCCTATTACCCGCTCTGGGGCCGGCAATTGCTGGCCGAGTTTGCCAACATCAACTGGCAGTACGGACTGGCGCTCAAGACCCCGGTCTTTGAGATCACCGAAGCTGAAAAGCGGTGTGGTTCCTGGCAGGCTGGAACCAGGATCATCCGCATCAGCGCCCGGCTGATCACCGGCCGCTCCTGGGATATCACCTGCCAGATCCTCAAGCACGAGATGGCCCACCAGATCTGCTCGGAGCTTTTTTTCGAGGCTGATGCCGGTCATGGTCCCGTCTTTGAAAAGGCGTGTGACCTGCTTGGCCTGCCCGCGCCGTTTCGCCGCGCCTCAGGCGATCTGCCAGAGCTTGCCGGGACAGGTCCTGCCGAAAATCAGCAGACAGAGCAGGGACGGCACTTCATCCGCCGGATCGGCAAGCTCCTGGCCCTGGCAGGCTCGGCCAATGAACACGAAGCGGCCATCGCCATGGAGAAAGCCAGCCAGTTGATGGCGCGCCATAATCTGCAGCAGGTTCAGGAAGATCTTCACTCTGAATTCACCTCCCTGATTATCAACGGCAAGACCAAACGGCTGGAGAGATGGCAGCACAAGATCTGCGCCATCCTCCTCCGCTTTTTTTATGTCAAGGTGGTCACCGCCAGCCTCTACGATCCGCTGCAGGATACACACCACAAGACCATTGAGATCTTTGGCCGACAGGAAAATGTGGCCATTGCCGAATACTGCTACGCCTTTCTGTCGGGGCAGCTTGCCTCGCTATGGCAACAGAACAGGAAGAAGGCCAGCGGCAAAGGCATCCGGGCGCGGAACAGCTATTATCTGGGATTGCTACAGGGCTTTCACGACAAGCTACTGGCCCAGGAGGCGCTGACGGCGCGGCCACGGCCGGAGAAGAGGGAAACAGACAGATCAGCCGATCCGGGTATGGCTGTTTTGATCCGGGCGGAAGAGAGAGAATTGGACCAATTTGTCGGGATGCGCTTCCCCCGTTTGCGTCGGCGTTCAGGCTCCGGGGCCATGATTTACCGGGATACCTTTGAACAGGGACGAACAGATGGCGGGCAGATTGTCCTGCATAAAGGGGTTGCCGACCAGGGCAGCGAACAGGGGCTGCTGCTTACACAAAGCGGATGAGGATCCCTTGTATGATCTTCGACAAATATAATTTGGCAGACGCCACACCATGAAACAGCAGAACGGATTGCTGTTTCATGATTGCGGCATAAGATGCCGTAAATGATAAGAGCAAAAAAAGCTTTGCTCTTTGTATGATCTTCGACAAATGTAATTTGCCAGACGCCGCACCATGAAACAGCAGAATAGATTGCTGTTTCATGATTGCGGCATAAGATGCCGTAAATGATAAGAGCAAAAAAAGCTTTGCTCTTATCATAACGGCATCTAAAAGTCTGCCGGGGCAAAGGAAACCACCTCGCCCACGCTCTCCTTGCCCATCAGAAGCATGAGCAGACGATCCACCCCGAGGGCGATACCTGCGGCCCGATCAAGATGCGCAAGGTCATCGAGAAAACGCTCGGGCATCCGGGAATGCTGCCGGCGTTCCTCATCCATGAGCTCCAATTCCTTCTCAAAACGCTGGCGCTGTTCATGGCTGTCGGTGAGTTCGGAAAAGCCGTTGGCCAGTTCGATGCCGTTGATATAGAGCTCAAAGCGCTCGGCGAGCCGGGGAAAGCCACTTTTGCGCCGGGCCAGCGAGCCCAGTTCCACCGGGTAGTCATAGAGAAAGAGAGGTCTGTCCTTCCCGAGATTGGGTTCAACATACTCGACCAGGATGGCGTCAAAGGTATCAGCGGCCAGGGCCTGCTCAATAGAAACCGGACTATAGCGGGCAAAGGCCTCATGCACCGAAAGCCTGTCCCATGGGGGTTGCAGGGAAATAAACCGATTTCCTGCCCGTAGAGTTTCATTGAAAACGGCACAGGGAGTTATCACTTCCAGATCCGCCAGCAAGGAGCCGAGCAGCGCCTCGCAATCCGTCATCAGCTCCTCATAGCCGGCATTCGTCCGGTACCACTCCAGCATGGTGAATTCTTCCAGATGCAGACGGCCGCGCTCGCCCTTGCGGAAACAGTTGCAGAGCTGAAAGATCCGGTCGCATCCCGCGGCCAGCATCCGCTTCATGCACAGCTCAGGTGACGCCTGCAGGAACCAACCCTCGGAGGCCAGGGGCTCGATATTTAATTCCGGGATAAGCAGGGGTTGACGAATAGGGGTATCGACTTCGAGAAACTGCTGACGGAGAAAAAAGGAACGGAGAGAGTAAAAAAAGGCGGCGCGAAAGCGCAGCCCCTGCAAATCAAGCATGACTACTAATGGTCTTGTTAAAAGGAATGGCTAAGCGAAAAGGCCCAAAGACGAGGCGTACAAATTCTGAGGAATGAGGCGTACTTTTGGGTAAGCCGCAATGACGAAGAATGCAGTACAACGCAGTATTTGGGCCTTTGCGCGACGCCATTTATTCTTTGACCCTTGTTACGTAGGCCCCGGTGCGGGTGTCGATCTGGATCTTGTCGCCTTCCTCAACAAAGGGCGGGACCTGAAGCACATAGCCCGTCTCCACCGTCACCGGCTTGCTGTCGGAACCGGAGGTGTCGCCCTTGGCCCAGGGATCAGCCTTG
>JANMTN010000156.1:0-11275 GCA_031390685.1 Desulfobulbaceae bacterium | reverse complement strand
GGGTGATGAAATATTCATTTTCTCAGATAAACTTAACTTCATTAATTCTGTTAATTCGCTCAACTCACCAGCAATTTGTTAATTCGTGAAATTGCATAACAAAATCATTCAGCGGATGGCGTGATCGTCGGCGGCGCTACGCGGCAAGGTCCTTGGCGCCAACGCTGATGATCGGCGTTAGCTGCCCCCCACATTTTTGTATAGTGGCCCCCTTGACAGTGATACTAAAAGCCAGTATCATTTTAAGCATGAACAGCACACACCGTAAGACACTTGCCGCTATTTTTTTCCAGCCTACCCCGGCCGCTATTGAATGGCGGAGGATTGAGGCGCTATTGATGACGCTGGGTGCAACGCTTATCGAAGGCGATGGGTCACGGGTTTCGTTTATTCTCAATAACGAAAAGGCCGACTTTCACCGGCCTCATCCGGGCAAGGACGCCAAGCGGTACCAAGTGCGAAACGCCAGGGATTTTCTAAACAGAGCAGGAGTCACCCCATGAACACACTCACTTACAAAGGCTATACGGCCAAAATTGAATTTGACCCAGACGACAACATTCTGTTTGGCAACATCGTCGGCATCCGTGACACAGTTGGCTTTCATGGTGAGACGGTGGCCGAACTTAAAGACGCCTTCCGGGAGGCAGTTGATTTCTACCTTGAGAGTTGCGAGAAATCCGGGCGTGTTCCCGACAAGCCATTTTCCGGTAAATTTGTCATTCGGGTAGAGTCCTCGCTGCACGGTGAGATTGTCGCCGCCGCCGTCAATGCCGGGAAAAGCGTCAATAAATGGGTAGCCGACACACTTGCCAAAGTTGTGCATGCCCATTCGTAGGTCAGGGACTACTTGCAATGGAGTATGGTTGCAAAAATGGGGGTTTTCTTTCCCATGGTCTTTCCATCACCAGCTAACAAACGCCTACACTCAGACGGCGGGGAGCAGCGTTCTTCGAAACTATTTCAGTGGCCGCCGCTGGTGAGGATGGTCGTTGCGCGGCGCTCGATGTAACCGCCTCGAAATAGCCTATCGTTGTTTGGTTACATAATAGGTGAAGAAATATTGACAACTTTGCAACTATATATTAGTTGCAAACCTTGCTTTCTTCATGGTAGGATTTAATGTCTAAAAAAGAAAAACTTTTGGCAAAACTTTGTGCCAATCCATCACCTAAGAATTTTTCTTGGGACGACCTCGTCGCGCTTATGAGAAGCTTTGGCTTTAAAAACTCATGCAGTGGTGGATCTCACTATATGTTTGAACATACAAGCGGGTTTCGCTTCAGAATGTCCAAAACTCACCCGTCAGGAATACTGAAATCTTATCAGATTCACGACGCTAAAAACGCACTTAAATATATAGGGGTAATCCATGAACAATCTTTCATATAAAGGCTATACTGGCACAATAGAAGCCAGCATCGAAGATGATTGTTTGCATGGTAAAATTCTTTTCATAGATGATATGATTACCTACGAAGGGAATACCGTCCACGACATTAAAGCCTCTTTTGAAGAGGCAGTTGATCACTATCTTGCATATTGCCAAGAAACTGGCAAACCTGCCAATAAACCATATAGTGGCACTTTCAACATAAGGGTTGGACAAGAACTTCACAGGAAAGCTGCTGAGGCTGCTTATCACCACGCCATCACATTGAATGAATTCGTTATTCAATCAATTCAAAAAGAAATAGAACAAAATGGAATAATTAAAATTGAGCATACTCATCAACACAATATAATTATTACAGACAATAAACCATTAGCAACAGTTGTTGCTACCACTGAACAGCAACCGCTTTCATGGGGGTCATTCAATGCAATCAACTGATAAAGATAAAAACCTTGTAGCTGATTTTTCGCTTATAGAATTGACAGAAATACTTATAAAGAACCAAAACCTTCATGATGGTCTTTACAATCTTGCTGTTCAATTTCAATTAGCTGTTGGCGCTGTAGGCCCTTCTCCTGACTCAATATGTCCTGGTGCCATGATTGGCTTATCCCGTATAGGATTGTCACAAATAGAGGAAGGGAAAGAAAATATTCATACAGTTAATGCGGCAATAGTTAATCCAGAACCCAAGAAGAGGGCTAAAAAGACTAAGAATGAAAGTTAGGTGGCCAAAAGGCGTTGCATTTTGACTGAAAGGGGTACTGGCTTATGGCTTGCTGCCCCTTTTTTAATTTGATGCACTCGCAAAAAGTCAAAAAAGCCTGTCATTTCGAGCGACAGCGAGAAATCTTGCTTCTTAACAACTGGATACTATTAAGATTTCTCCCGATGGTCGAAATGACATTATGATAATCTGAACTTTTTGCGAGACCATCATAATTATATCAAATCTTTCAATGATGGTTCGATAGCTGTATCGAAAATTGAAAAATGTAGTATTATATTTCGTAATCTGTTAGAAGCGATCTTGTGAATTTTTGATGTTGAAGCTCATGGTGAAGTACAAAATTTGTAGTACCATATAGATCCGTTATGGGCGGGTAGCTCAGCTGGATAGAGTGTCGGCCTCCGAAGCCGAAGGTCGCGGGTCCGAATCCCGCCTCGCCCACCAGTAATATCAAAGACTTAGCCATATTGTGGTTAGGTCTTTTTTTGTTCCATGTGTGAGTCTATGTGAGAGAAATTTCTTGCACTAAGCAAACATACAACATCTGTACAAACTGCTGACATGGTGTGTCAAGTTGAACGAAACTTGCCAATAGCAATGGTTTTGGTGTATTGGCAATCAAGGCAGTTGATGGTAGTTGTCTGGCAATAAGAAAAGAAATACCCTTGACTTCTAACTTTTAAATAGTCGAAACAACCTTGACTTTTTATCTTTCGTGGAAGTAGTATGCAGTTGTGGTCTGATGTACACTTTGTACTAACACGTCTGAAACATGGGAAAATGTTACATGCAACGATTGGCTGAAAAACAGATTGCTGGCTGGAAAGATTCGCCGCGTCGTAAACCACTGATAATTAGTGGGGCGCGCCAGGTTGGGAAAACATGGCTTGTGGAGAATGTTCTGGCAAAACAATTTAATAGCTTTGTCAAAATAGATCTGGAAAAACGTCGCGATCTTCACCCTCATTTCGTTGAAAATCTTGGTCCTCAATCGATACTGAATCTTCTGGAATTGACAACGGGTCGAATCATACCCGGTCAGACGCTTCTATTCTTTGATGAGATTCAGGCCTGTCCGCGAGCATTAATGGCATTACGCTACTTTCATGAAGAGATGCCGGAACTCCATGTTATAGCAGCCGGTTCATTATTGGAGTTTGCCTTTGGCGAAATATCCATTCCGGTCGGTCGCGTTCAGTATCTGCATATGCATCCGATGACATTTTACGAATATCTTCTGGCAATGGGCAAGGAGCAGATGGCTGAATACACTCTGAATCAGCCGGATGACGTTGCAGGGTCTATCCAGGAAATCATTCTCAGGGAATTGCGGATTTATTTCTTTGTTGGCGGCATGCCTGAATGTGTCAAGACCTATCGTGACACTGGTTCCATGGTTGCAACCTTTCAAGTCCAATCAGAAATTCTGGATTCATATCGCGATGACTTTTCCAAATACACCCCCCATATCAACACGATCTGCCTGGATGCAGTTTTTTTGAGCGTGGCAAAAAGTATTGGAGAACAATTAAAGTATACCCGTCTTAATGATGGGCATTCAAGCCAGATGAATCGCAAAGCGTTTGATCTGCTGGTCAAGGCGAAGGTCATTCATAAAATTCCGGCCTGTGATCCAAGTGGTTTGCCATTAGGCGCAACAGCCAATCCAAAAAAATTCAAGGCATCCATGCTCGACATAGGGCTTATGCAGAGACTCTGTCAGGTGCCGGTTGAACTGGAATTGCAGCAGGAAAACCTTCTGGCGATGTACCGTGGAAAACTTGCGGAACAATTTGTTGCCCAGGAACTACTGGCCTGGCATAGTTCAGAGTTATTTTATTGGGCACGGGAGACCCGTGGCAGTAGTGCCGAGGTAGATTTTCTCGTTGTTCGGCAAGGAAATATTTACCCGGTAGAGGTTAAATCGGGAGCAAGTGGGAGTTTGCGAAGTCTGCACCTTATGCTTGAAAAATATCATAATTGTCCGCAAGGATTGATTCTTTATAGCGGTACAAGCAATAAATTACCTGAACAGAAGCTTCAATTCCTCCCACTATATTGTGTCTCGACGATTGGAGACCAACGAACGGACGTGGTTTGAGTAGGAAGGAGCATTGGGTCCCATTTTTTCAACCTGCATTAGTATCATGATGAACTGGGCTTGGTTGAAGATCTTTCTCATCTTGACCCCCAGCATCCCCCTCTCCTGCAAAAAATTGATACGATTAGCTTGCTTATTCATAAACTAATTGATACGATTATCCCATGCAAACGAATCATTGGATATGGCAACATCGTAACTGGCCCGCATTTTCTTATGATGCCGGCGTCTTACTTGCAGACATAGGTGCTGTTTCCCGACTGGCAGGGAGGCTGGACACAATCTCTCGCACACTGAATAGTGAAGAACAGATGGGCGTGCAGGAACAGGTGTTGGCGGATGATGCCATGGAAACATCTGCCATCGAAGGAGAAGTCCTTCGCCGCAGTTCAGTTCGGGCATCAATCCGCAGGCGACTCGGACTGTCTGAAGATTCCGCAGACTGGGACGCTCAGGCGGATGGCCTTGTCTCCATGCTGCTTGATGCGAGAAATGAGCCGCATCAGCCATTAACCGAAGAAAGGCTCTGCAGTTGGCATGCAGGCCTGTTTCCTTCAGGGTATTCAGGTCTGACAAAAATTCGGGTCGGTCAATATCGTGGCGAAGAAGAAATGCGGATTGTATCCGGTCCACTGGGCCGGGAAACGGTTCATTACATCGCTCCACCCAAAAAAATCCTGTCAAAAGAGATGGAGCAATTTCTTGCCTGGGTCAACAGCAGCAATGAACAAGATCCGCTGATCAAGGCTGGAATCACTCATTTGTGGTTTATTATGATCCATCCTTTTGACGATGGTAACGGACGAATTGGCAGAGCCATTACAGATCGCCAACTGACAGGGAGTTATCCGGCTGTTATACAACTGGCCTCTTTCTCCAAGCAAATCAGCCTGGACAGAAAAGGGTATTATCGTGTTCTTGAAACTGCCGGCAAGAATGACCTGGATATCACCGGCTGGCTCCAATGGTTTTTACAGACCCTGAAGGCTGCCATCAATGAATCAGAATGGCTTATCGAAAAAGTTGTCCAGAAAGCTGCGTTCTGGCAGTATCATAAGAATACTGCCCTCAATGCACGACAGCACAAGGTGATCAACCGACTGCTGGATGCCGGAGAAAGATTTGAAGGAGGCATGACAACCCGGAAATATGCGGGAATGACGAAGTGCAGCAAGGTAACAGCCAGCCGCGACCTAAGCGATCTTGTGGAAAACAATATTCTGCAAAAATGTCCAGGAAAAGGAAGAAGTACAAGTTACGAACTGTGTCCCATCAAAAATTTGAGGGGAGAATGAAAGGTGGTAGTGTCGCGGTTTTGATCATTGAGAATCCGGGTGATCGTAAATACTGGATTAGGCTGCAACAGCACCATTCAGCATTTCGGGTTGCCGATTGATACTTGGGAGATGGGTGAATAGAAAATTTCAATGATTTGTGCTATCACTTGACCGCTTCTTTCGAGAGATGCGGTTTTTTTATTTCTTGGCTGCTGTGGTCGGATGAAGAAAAAAAGATGGACTGGCTTTAGAATCAATGTTATTTTCGAGCACGTCAAATAGTTGGTAAGAGGATCAAACGGCTATTTGACACCATAAGGGGATAACCGCAAGGTTGGTGTCCCCTTTCTCTTTTTGTCGTCGCAAATGTCGTGATCTTCAGGAGAGTCTGAGGGTCATTGTTTTATCTTCCCGTCTTTCTTTTCACGTTCTTGCTGAAAAGAAATTTATATCCTTTTTTGTTCATGTAATTTCCTCGAATATTGAAGGGCTTGCCCCGGTTGTCTTCTGTTCATACCACAACATGTTGTAGAATCTCCTTGAGAAATGTCACAAGGGTGGTGTATAAGCTTAAACGGTCCTTGTTTCTGTTGAACCTTTTTTACGAGGTTTTTTTTCCAGAACGACAGGGTCGGCCAGGAGATTCCAGGTGAGCTCTTCCAGATTTATTGATGGACAAGACTATAATAAGAGGCACAATATGACGCATGATCACACCCAACAGAAAATGACCACCACTGCTGAAACAGTCCTGGCCCGTCGCTATTATCTGAAAGATGACGCCGGGCAGCCGGTGGAAACCTGGGAGACCCTTTGCCGCCGGGTGGCCGATGCCGTGGCCCAAGGTGATGGAAGCGGTGACGGCAAGGGACGGCCGGGTGATGAGTTGCGGGAAGAGTTTTTCCGTCTGATCTATCATCTTGATTTCCTGCCCAATTCGCCCTGTCTGATGAACGCCGGGTCGGATCTGGGTCAGCTGTCTGCCTGTTTTGTCCTCCCCATAGAGGACTCCATGGATGGTATCTTTACCGCTATCCGTAACGGGGCGCTGGTTCACAAGACGGGCGGCGGAACGGGATATTCTTTTTCCCGCCTTCGTTCCAAGAATGCGGCCGTCAGATCAACCCAGGGTGTTGCCTCCGGTCCCCTTTCCTTTGCCGCGGTCTTTGATATCGCCACGGAAACCATCAAGCAGGGAGGGAAGCGGCGGGGGGCCAATATGGGGGTGCTTCGTATTGATCATCCTGATATCATGGAGTTTATCTGCGCCAAGGAAGACCAGAACAAGTTCAATAATTTTAATTTCAGTGGGGCGATCACCGATGCTTTTATGGCGGCGGTGGAGGAGGGCCGTGAGTACGAACTGATTGAGCCGGCCACACGCGCGGTCGTTGCCTGTCTGGATGCGCGCAGTGTCTTTGAGAAGATTATTGATCTGGCCTGGCATAATGGTGAGCCGGGGGTGCTGTTTATCGATGCGGCCAATCGGGCCAACATGACCCCGCAACTGGGTGATTTTGAGGCCACCAACCCCTGTGGAGAGCAGTGGCTGCTTCCCTATGAGAGCTGTAATCTGGGTTCCATCAATCTGGCCAATTTTGTCATCAATGACAAGGATGGCGGCAGGGTTGATTATGAGCGCCTGAAAGAAGTTGCCCGGACGGCCACGGTCTTTCTTGATAATGTGATTGACTGCAACCGCTTTCCCATCCCTGAGATCGAGGAGATGACCCTGAAGACCAGGAAGATTGGTCTGGGCATCATGGGGCTCCATGACATGCTGATTCAGATGGCTATCCCCTATGGCAGCGAGGAGGGACGGGCCTTGGCCGCTGAGGTGATGCAGCTTGTCCGTGATGCGGCCGAAGAATGCTCCATGCAGCTCGCGGAAGAGAACGGGGCCTTCCCCGCCTATGATCCTGCTGTCAATAAATATGGCGCCCGCCGCAATGCCGCAATGACCTCAATCCAGCCAACCGGCACGGTCTCCATGATTGCCGATTGTGCCTCGGGCTGTGAACCCTATTTCTCCATTGTCATGGTCAAGCATGTGATGGACGGGGACCGGCTGATCCTGGTCAATAAATATTTTGAACAGGTTGCCAGGCAGGAGGGTTTCTTCTCGGAAGAGTTGATGAGCAAGGTGGCGGACAGCGGCACGGTGATTGGCCATGAGGAGATCCCGGAGCATTGGCAGGAGGTCTTTCGCACGGCCCAGGATATCAGGCCCGTGGATCATATCCGCATGCAGGGGATTCTGCAGCAGAGCGGGGTCGATTCCTCCATCTCCAAGACCATTAATCTGCCCAACAGCGCCACCCGCGAAGAGGTGAAATTGTGCTATCTGCTTGGCTATCAGCTCGGGTGCAAGGGGCTGACTGTCTATCGCGATGGCTCCAGGGATTCGCAGGTCCTCAATGCCGGGGGATCGGCCGCAAGCGAGCAGGTGGCAGTGGTCTCCTGTGACGGCATGGTGAAAAAGAACCTGCCGGATACCTTGAATGCCAAGCGCTACCGCCTGAAGGATCATGATCAGAAATCGGTCTATATCATTGTCTGTTTTGATGAGAATGAGAAACCCATGGAGGTCTTTGCCAAATTTCCCTTTGATAATCGGGTCGATCTGAAGGATAAATCAACCATGTGGACGACCACCTGTCGTCTGGTCTCCCTGGCCCTGCGTTTCAATATCCCTGTCAGTGAGATTATCAAACAGCTTGACCGCTCCAGCGGACATATGTTAGACCTTCCGGCGCAGTTGAGTAAGTTGTTTAAATCATTTATGGCAGGCACCCATCATGGTTTTGCCAGTGCCTGTCCGGAATGCTCGGGACAATTGATTTTTGAAGAGGGTTGTGAGACCTGTCATCAGTGCGGGTATAGCAAGTGTTCGTGATAATTAGGTAAAAGGTACCTTGGGAAATTGTCTTTTTGCCCAATCTCTGCATTGTTCAAAAAAATTTATCCTTGGAATATTAGCTATATGCCTGCGGTAAAATTTTTCTGATTTTTCAAGGTACCCTAAAGGTTGATAAAGTTGAGATAATTAAAGGTGTGGCAATGGGAAAGATAGGAAGAAATGAACAATGCCTCTGTGGCAGCGGAAAAAAATTCAAACACTGTTGTTTGCTGAAACAACAGGCCGGCCTTGTCCCCAGGAGTCCGGAACAGGCCTTTAAAATCTCTCTGCTTCATGAGATTGAGTTGATCCAGAAGACGGCAGTTGCGGGAAAGCAGAAGATCAAGGAACTTGGCGTTTTTATTCTCTTCTCGACGGTTGCCGGTGATGCCTGGCTGCTTGAGATTTCTGATTCCGACGGAGTACAGTTGGCGCGTGGCGGAGTGGCACTCGATGTGCCCATTGATCAGCAACCTGAGACTATTGAGATCAACTGGAGTCATACCTTTGCTATCGCCAACCGTGAATTTGAGATCACAGCCTATGCGGATCGCTCGGTGCAGATACTGACTGACTATCCTACCCAGGAGATCCATGCCTCAATGAAACGAATCAAAAAGAGATTCTCCGCGGAACAGCTCAGTATGGTTCATGTAAACCAGGATAAGCAGAAGATTGTTGTGCCGCCATCAGTCTGAGGGGGCGTCCTGTGCTTCTTCTCTTGCGTATGGTCCCTATGTTCCTGGTGATGGGGACTATCTTTTTTCTTTCCCATCAGTCTGGTGATACCCTCGATCTGCCCCTGTTTCCGGGGATGGATAAGATCTGTCATCTGGCCATTTATGGTCTGCTGGCCATGACCGTGTTGTGGTGTCTTGGCCCGGAAAAACCGGTTTCTCCGGTCAGGGTGGCCCTGAAAACCGTTCTCTTCTGTCTGGTCTATGGCATGAGTGATGAATTTCATCAGTCATTTATCCCCTTGCGCTCGGTCAGTGGTCTTGATCTGCTGGCTGATCTTGCCGGATCGATGCTGGTTTGCGGGACCTGGTTGATGAACAGGAAGCTTCGTGCGTCCATGCAATCATGGTATATAATCCTCGCCAAGAGGCTGGATGGAGCTTTATATGAATAAAAGTTTTGAGAATGAATCTTCTTAAGAGCCGTTACGAAATAAACAGGAATGTAATGGCTATTTCGTTACGGCTCTTAAATAGCGGGCCATGTCTTTGGCAAAATAGGTAAGGATGATGTCGGCGCCGGCCCGTTTAATGGAGAGCAGGGTCTCGGCCATGACCTTTTCACCGTCTATCCAGCCTTTTTCCGCGGCAGCCTTGATCATCGCATATTCACCGCTCACATGGTAGGCGGCAATGGGCAGGTCGAATTCATCCTTGAGTTTGCTGATGATATCCAGATAGGCAACTGCTGGTTTGACCATGAGAATATCCGCTCCTTCTTCCACATCGAGCGTCGCCTCGCGTAAGGCCTCACGGCTGTTGGCCGGGTCCATCTGATAACTGCGGCGATCGCCGGATTGCGGGGCACAGTTGGCGGCGTCGCGAAAGGGGCCGTAAAAGGCTGAGGCGTATTTGACGGCATAGGACATGATGGGGATCATCTCAAAATTGTTTTCGTCAAGGGCGGCGCGAATTTCCGCCACCCGGCCGTCCATCATGTCGGATGGGGCCACCATGTCTGCTCCGGCCTGGGCATGGGAGAGGGCGGTCCTGGCCAGGATCTCCAGGGTGGCGTCATTATCCACCGTGTCCCCAAACAGGCAGCCGCAGTGGCCATGATCGGTGTATTCACAGAGACAGACATCGGTGGTCACCATCATCTCCGGCGCCTTGTTTTTCAACTCCTTGATGGCCCGCTGTATAATTCCATCCTTGGCGTGGGCGCCGGAGCCGACAGCATCCTTTTTCTCCGGGAGTCCAAAGAGAATCACGGAATGAACGCCCAGTTGCAGACACTCTTCCGCTTCTTTTTTCAGTTGATCCACCGAGAGTCGAAAGACGCCGGGCATGGAGGGAATCTCTTCCCGCTTGTTTTTGCCGGGCATGACAAACAGAGGATAGATGAGTTGTGAGGCCGAGAGAGTGGTCTCACGGATCAGTGCACGGAAGGTCTCGTTGCGGCGCATGCGGCGTGGTCGATATTCAGGGAAAATCATAATGTGAACTCCTTAAAAAAATTTTAACCTTCAACGATAATGTACAGGCTTTTGAGCTTTTTGTGGAGATGGCTTCGATCCATTCCTATCTGTTCAGCGGTCTGGGATATATTGCCTTCATTTTCATTGAGTTTTAACTGGAGATAATGGCGTTCAAAACTCTTTTTTGCCTCTTGAAAGTCAGCCGCCAGATAGGGGAGAAGGCCAGTCTGATTATGCGGGGCCACGCTCGTTGTCCCAGGGGTCAGGAAAAGATGGATTTCCTTTTCGCTGATCACGGGATTTGGGCACATGATGACTATCCGCTCAATGAAATTTCGCAGTTCCCTGACGTTTCCCGGCCAGGAGTGGGCCATCAAGGCCTGATAGGCGCCATCTGAAAACTCTTTCTGGTCCATGCCTCCTGCGGCCAGACCGGTGAGGAGCTCCGGCACCAGCAGGGGAATATCCTCCAGGCGGTCGCGCAGAAGAGGAACCTGGATGGGGACCACGTTGAGACGCCAGAACAGGTCGGCCCGGAAGTTTCCTTTTTCTATCTCTTCTTCCAGATTTTTATTAGTTGCCGCCAGCACCCGCACATTGACGCTGATAGTCTTGTGACCGCCAACCCGCTCGAACTTCTGTTCCTGCAGGATGCGCAGGATCTTGGCCTGGGTCTTGAGGCTCATGTCGCCGATCTCGTCGAGAAAGAGGATACCA
>JANMTN010000138.1:0-3319 GCA_031390685.1 Desulfobulbaceae bacterium | reverse complement strand
GAATATCAAACTTTTTAAAGGGGAAGAATAATACAGTGGAAGATCAGCACCAAAGAAATTGCCTTCGGCGCCATGGAGGCATCGGTGAGTGTCAAGATAAAGCCCATGGTGAGCGGCGAGTTGACCGAGGTTGCTTTCCGGGAAGGGCAGGATGTGAATGAGGGGGGCGCTGCTTTTTGAGATCGATCCTCGGCCCTATTAGGCGGTAGACGGCCTTGTGCAAGGCTCGCTTCTCTCTGGCCCGGAGCCGGGCCGTTATGGAGAATACCCGTAAGGGAAGGTATGGTCAGTCAGGAACAGACCGACGGGTATCGAAGCAGAGCGAAGGATGACAGGGCTCACTCATTTTCAGAAAGGGGTTGCCGATCTCTATGGAAATAAGCTATCCAGCATTGCCAGGGAAGGACGTCCATGGTACATGGCTGCGGGCAGGGGAATTGCTCCGCAGCCATGGGGCACAGTCCGCATTTCATGGTGCATATGTATTTAGCCGCATCTTCCAAGGCTTTGGCCCTTTTTTGTGTCATATTGATTGAAGCCATGATGGCATCTCCTTGCGTTCACCGTTGAAAAAACCTTTGTTTCATTGCATCGGTATTATAGAAAAAGAATATTTAGGAGCCGTTATGAAATCATTATATTATTAATTGTTTCGTTACGACCCGTTACGACCCGTTATGACGGTTCTGTATTTCACTCTTTGTTTGGAGCATTCCCATGCACTCTTTTAAATTATTTGTTTTGTTGATAGCTCTTTTGTCGCTCAATGGTTGTATCCTGACCAAGATTGTGACCGTGCCGATGCGTCTTGGCGGCGCGGTGATTTCCATTATCCCGGCGGTTGGAAACAGCGCCCATGATGCCATTGATGAAGCGGCGGAGATTGTTGATGATGTTCCCATTTGAGGTGGACGAAATTTTTATACAGATTCGCTCTCTTTGCCAATCCAATAAAAGTGGAGTAGGCTCAAGGAGTTATGTAGGGGGCTCAACAGTGTCCTTATGCCATTTTAAACAGAACAGGTTTTTGAAATGATTGTAGAAATAGCTTTAATCCTGGCCAGTTATCTCATCGGGGCTATTCCCTTCGGGTTGCTTGTCGGCCGGATTGCCGGTATTGATGTGCGTCAGGAAGGGAGTAGAAATATTGGTGCCACCAATGTGGGCCGGGTGCTGGGTAAAAAAAAGGGCTTCCTGACCTTGCTCTGCGATGTGGCCAAGGGCTTTCTGCCTGTTTGGGGCGCCGCTCTTCTGCTTCCTGAAACAACAGCGTCCAGAGATCTGATTGTGGTGTTGTGTGGGCTTGCCACGGTGATTGGCCACATGTTTCCGCTGTATCTTAAATTTAAGGGTGGGAAGGGGGTGGCCACGGCCCTCGGTGTCTTCCTCTTTATTTCCCCCGTAAGCATCCTGATTACTCTGATTGTTTTCCTCGCCGTAGTCTCTGGTACCGGGTATGTCTCTGTGGGTTCACTTGCCGCCTCGGTCCTGCTCCCATTATGGCTCTGGATTTTGGATGAACCTCCTCAGGTATTGATGGTTGCGGTTGTTATAGCCCTTCTCATCTGGTTCAAGCATCGGTCCAATATCGGCAGACTGCTGCGTGGCGAGGAAAAGGGCTGGAAAAAAAGGTGAACCATGACCAGGGAAGAATGGCAGGCCATTGATGAGGCCAGACAGTTATTGAATCTGGGTGAGCGGGCCACCACAGGTGAGATGAAACGGGCCTATCGGCAGATGTGCAAGCGGCACCATCCTGATGTTGTCGGTAAAGAATCGGCAGATGATGCGGCAATTATGCGGGAGCTGACCAGGGGCTATGACCTGCTCATGCGCTACTGTGATCAGTTTCGCATTCCGTTAGTGCCGGATGATGGCGACAATGTGGATCCTGAAGACTGGTGGATGGATCGTTTTGGCGATGATCCTTTGTGGGGAAGTAAGAAAGGGACAACAAAAGCCGCTTCAAAAAAATAATACCAGCATCGGGATGGCCGCAACGGAGTCACGCCGATTGCTTGACTTCGTTGCGGCAGGCATCAGCGCTGATGGGGCGATCTCCTCAGCGTCACCAGCGCCTCTGCGGGAGATGGGCATGCCTGCTGATAACTCTGGTTATCCCCTGGAAAACAGCAGGGCGGCCCACTCTTTTTTCTGTTCTTGCCTGTTCAGGGAAAATCCTAATGCTGTAAAACAGGAAATAATATTAGTCACCTGCTGCCCGGCAAGGATGCCGGAGAGGATCAGCTGCCCGCCATCCGCAGTCAAGCGGCCAAGCTCAGGCGCCAGCTCCAGCAGCACATCATGGACAATATTGGCGATCACCAGGGAAAAAGGCGCGGTTAGAGAGGCGAGCGGGGTGATCTCCACCTCCATAATCTGTTGCAAATTATTGATTTTGCTATTTTTATTCGCTGCGCTTACCGCCTCGGGATCGTTGTCAATGGCCATGACCCTGGAGGCGCCAAAAAGGGCGGCGGCCATTCCCAGGATCCCGGTACCGGTCCCTACATCGAGGACGCTGGTGTTTGCTCTTCCCGTCAATGCCCCCTGCAAAAGCTGCAAGGACAGGCTGGTGGTGGCATGATGACCGGTGCCAAAGGCCATGCCCGGATCCATAATAATGACCTGTTCCTGGTCTTTGGCCTGATACTGCTCCCAGGTGGGGACAATGACCAGGCCGGGAATAATGGCAAAGGGCTTGAAATGTTCCTTCCAGGTTCGGGACCAGTCCTCGTCCTCGATAAAGGTGGTTTCAATGGAGGGTACGGCAACCTCAAAGATCTCCGCCAGCTCCTGGAGATAGCTGGTAAGTTGGGTCAGGATAAGGTCAGCTTCCGGCTGGTCTTTCTGACTCTTGTCAAACCAGGCATTGATCAGGGCTGTATTCCCTGGTTGATCAACGGTAAACTCCACTCCGGCGCCGCTTATTCCCACCATGAAATCTTCAATCGCATCGATCAGAATCGGGTCGGTGGTAATGGAAACCTTGAGCCACTGCCGAGTTGGGTCTTGCTGTAAAATCATTATCTGGTTCTCCTGGCGCTGAGTTGATTGGCGCCATCTGAAATTTGTCGTCGTCTTTGATCAAAGATTTTTATGAAACCTATCAAGGATATTTCTTGACAAGGTACTGCTACCTGTTATTTTTCCTCAAATATTCATTGAATAATCAAAGCGTCCACCAAGCGGTCGTTCAAATCCAAACAAGGCAGATGTTATGGAACATACCATACACTTTTTACCCGATGATATCCGTGTCAAAGTTGCACCCGGAGAAAATCTACTGACAGCCGCTGCTGCCGCCGGGATTTATATC